>NZ_LXJQ01000046.1:0-54180 GCF_001728925.1 Pseudomonas sp. 1D4 | reverse complement strand
CAAGGAACTCCTCGCCCAGATCGTCTTCGATCAAGATGAACGGCTCGCGTTTGCTCTTACTAAGAGCCTGAAGCTCAAAGTACCTGACGATCCGGGCGGTCTGAAATCCCCGGGAGCTGCGTCGAGCGGTTGGGTCGAGCACCTCTGCAGCCCAGCATGTGTTAGCGCTCAGTTGCGGATATTTAGTCTCAAGCCTCCGAAAGATATCTGCTGTCGCAAAGGCTGCCTCCTCATGGCTGCAGCCCAACTCCTGCATGTAGTAGCCAATGAAATCGCACAGCCGAAGCGGATCACAACGCGTGACAAGTGGCCGGCGCTTAATGGGGGCGGCTTGAGGGCTAGTCATGCAGCTCATCCAGGTGGTTGGCATACCATTGCAGCATCTCTCGTCGCCCCTCCAGATATTGAGCATGGTTGTAGGTGCCGCGAATACTGTTCTTGTCCACATGCGCTAACTGGGTTTCGACCCACTCGCTGGGGTACCCCTGTTCGTGCAGGGTGGTTGACATCGTGTGGCGAAATCCATGACCAGTAGCGCGCCTGTCGTAGCCGGAACGCTTCAACAGTTGGTTGATGGCAGCCTCGCTCATAGGTTTTGCTGGGTCGTTACGGCCCGGGAATGCCAGCGTGTAGCCGCCAGTGATACCTTGCAGTTCACGCAACGCGGCGACCGCCTGCTTGGAGAGCGGGACAAGGTGAGCGCGGCGCATCTTCATACGCGCAGCGGGGATCAGCCAGAGCTCCTTATCGAGGTCAAACTCAGCCCATGGAGCCCCTCTCAGCTCGGCCGTTCGTACCCCTGTCAGAATTAGCAGACGGGTAGCGATCTTTACGACGTCATGCCCCGGACACGCCTGAATGCTGCGTATCAACTCCGGAACTTCAGCAATGGGCAAGAAAGGGTAGTGTCGGGACGTAGGGGTCTGCAGCGCCCCTCCCACGTCCGCGATTGGGTTGTACTCAGCGCGTCCCGTGGCAATCGCGAAACGGTAAACCTCTTGGCAACGTTGCCGAACCTTGCGCAGCTTCTCCAGGGCTCCGCGCGCCTCGATGCGACGGAAAACCTGTAGCCAGTGCATAGGCTTGATTTCGGTTAGCGGCAAGTTCCCCACCTGGGGAAATATGTCCAGCTCGAAAGCCTCCATAACGTCACCGGCATAACCTGCCGACCAGCGCGACGACTTATGCTGATGCCACTCCAATGCAAGGCTCTTGAATGTATTGGCGCGAGATATTGCCGCCTGGGCGCGCGCAACCTTCCGCTCAAGCCCAGGATGCCGCCCCTGCGCCACTAGCTGGCGAGCGTCAAAAGCAAGCTGCCTTGCCTGTGCGAGCGTCACCTTGCCGAGAGTGCCAAAGGAAATGTGCGACTGCTTGCCATCCAGGCGGAATCGGAAGCGCCAGGACTTGCCACCTGCCGCACGAATCCAGAGGAACAGACCGCCGCCATCGGCAAGCCCATAGTCTCTTTCGCGTGGCGCAGCATTCTTTACCTGCAAGGCCGTCAAAGGCATGCCGAGTACCCATGGATTATTGAACAATCCAAAGGTACTCGCGGAGGTACTCGGAAGACAAGCGCTTGGGTGAGACTGAATGGCACCGCATGAAACAAAAAGCCCGCACTAGGCGGGCTTCTTAAGAGGTTCATGACACTGCTTGGCACTGCATGAATCTGTTTAATGGTGCCGGAAACAGGAATCGAACCTGCGACCTTCGCGTTACGAGTGCGCTGCTCTACCTACTGAGCTATTCCGGCGGCGGGCGGAATTTAGCATTCAGGGGCGGGGCAGGCAATCAGCCTTGCTTCGGAAATAGAACAGAGAAATCAGTATCAGGGAATACTCGTTCAGCCTCTGCCTTTACCGCTGCCAAGTGTTGATCGGTAAGCGCACCGTAATACACACGAGCATCCTGAGCAGTCCTCTTGCCTTGCTCGATATCCCCCATGGCGACTTGGACAAATGCCAAACGCGCCATCAGTTGAGGGTAAGGCAGGAAATGCTGAAAGCGCTCAAGAACGTCCCGCTCCTGCTGCAACGTCTTGGGCGACAACTGGAAGTTGGCGAAGTAGATCATGTAACCCGCCGGCTCCATCAAAGGATCACGGATCATGGCATTCATGAAGCTGTACTCATTGGCATCGACAGGCGCCCTGACCAAGTACTGCCGATAAGACCAGTAGAAGCGCTCAACCAGCGGAACGTAGATGACCACGCCAACCAGCAAGGCCACCCCCAGAAGAGACGAGAAAATCTTCCCTAGTTTCAAGCGTAAAGAAACAACGGGGCTCGACAGACACCCTACCAGCAGCAGGTTCAGCACTAGGAAGTGCATCACCCAGAGAGGAAACTCGAAAAGACTGTAGACACCAAAGACAAACAAGATGGAAACGGGTAGCAGCTTGACTTCAGAGCAGAGCGCTTTCCAACCGGCATAGCACAATGCAGCAACCGCCAAAACACACCAAAGCAAACCCAGAACGCCCAGCTCCACAGCAAGCTGAAGGATTGAGTTGTGCGAGTGCACAAAAAGCCCAGGAGGCGAGGCTACTCCCTGCCGAAGGTGTTCTGCATAGGCCTCAGCCGCATAATTGCCTACACCTACACCAAACCAGGGGTGATCACTCAGTACGGCTAGGGCAACTCTCCACTCTAGAACGCGCCCACTACTGCCAAACCCCCTTGGGCCGATACCAGAAAGACGACCATCTTCTAGACCAGCGCCCCCGAATTGAGACAACCAGGCCGCGATGCTCCCCATAAAAGGCATCATGAGAAGCACTGCTGTGAGCCCTGCAGTCAAGGCAAGACGATAACGACTGACCTGACGATCACGAAGCCACAACACCATGACAAGGCCAGCCCAGGCCACCAGAGCGGAACGCGCACCGGAAAGCAGAAGCCCCGTGACCATCAGCAACCCGGCGATCACAAACCATGACGTTGCGATCTTTTCACGGTGCCAGACCCAAGCACCACAGAAAAATCCCAGAAGGCAAAGATAGGCAAAGTAATTGGCATGCCCTATCAACCCTACCATCCGGGGGGATGCGACATTGGGGATGAAAGCACTCCACACTCCCAGGAGGTCCAGGTGGCGTGCCCCTCCGACAACCACCCCGACCAATGCACACCAGAAGAATACGCGTGCAACCAGGTCGACAGCCGCAGCGCTCTCCCAATCAATTTGCTCACCGATCAGGATCGCCATCCACCCCATCAGCCAGTAGATCAGATATGCCGCCTTGCCTGCCTGAAAAGCAGCGGGGTGAAAAAACGCTGACAACAGAAAAAGGATGCCCAGCCCCAGCCAGATAAACGAGCCTGCCGAAAACCTCAACGTTTGAACTCGCCAGAGTACGACCGCTGCGGCCCCCATCACGGCCAGTGCACTCAGCAGTTCCTCTATGTAATTAGGGAGCGGATAAAGGTGCAGCGGATTACTGAATGACACTGCTAGCAGCAGCAGCAGGAAGGCTACCGCAGCCCTCACATTCGTATCAGGCATTCTTGGCACTCATTGACGTTTTTTGTCAGCCCCTGCACAACCTTATGGTTCTGAGCTGGACAATTTCGGGCTCAAAAAAGTTGGCAAGGCTCTTGCTTACAAGAATGGCAGCTGCCTGAGCAGTCGTAAACATCTACCCTTGGAGAACATGAATGAAAGCTCAAAAAGGCTTTACCCTGATCGAACTGATGATCGTGGTTGCGATCATCGGCATCCTCGCCGCCATTGCCATCCCGGCGTATCGCAACTATATCGCTCGGTCAGAAGCCAACACTGGTCTGCAGGCCATCGCCCCGCTGAAGACCGCAGTTGAAGACTCCTTCGCTCGTGGAGTACCAGGTACCTCCCTCTCCGACCTTACTCTTCTGGGTGCTGCAGCAACCGCCAGCCCGCTGGGCACCATCGCCGCCACCTTCCAAGACAACGGCCAAGGCACTCTGACTTTCACCTTCAACGGACAAGCCAGCCCGGCCCTGCGCCAGCCCGATAACGCAGTGCACACTCTGACCCGTGCCGCTGATGGAACTTGGACTTGCATGTCTAGCGCTAACGCTGACTTCCGTCCTCGCGGCTGCGACGCTGCTCCGTAATTTCGTTGGGATTCAAACAAGGCACCTTCGGGTGCCTTGTTTATTTGTGCTTCTATATACGCTGCCTCCTTAATACAGCCATACGGACGATGCTTGATGAGCGACTCAATTTCCCTGACCGGCCTGGCTCGCCAGATTGTGATTGCCAACCTGCTCGACGAGAAAAATGCCCAACAGGCCCAGCAGCAGGCCCTGCGCAACAAGATGTCGCTGGTGACGTACATCGTCCAGAACAAGCTGGTAAAGAGCCGCCCGCTCGCAGAGATCGCGGCGGAACAGTTCGGTGTCGCTTTTTTTGACCTGGGCGCCATCGACAAGGAGTCCCAACCCAAAGAGTTGATCAGCGAGAAGCTGATCCGTCAGCACCGCGTGCTCCCCCTGTGGCGCAGAGGCAACAAGCTCTTTATTGGTGTCTCGGACCCCACCAACCATCAAGCTGTTACCGATGTGCAGTTCAGTACCGGCCTCACCACCGAAGCCATCCTGGTAGAAGACGACAAGCTCGGCGAGGCCATCGAGAAATTCTTCGACTCCGCGAATAGCGGTATGGAGGACCTCGGCGATGTCGACCTCGATGGTGTGGATATCGAGAGCGTCGACGAAGACAAGGATGACAAGGGATCGGGGGCCGAAGCCGACGATGCGCCCGTGGTGCGATTCGTCAACAAGATGCTGCTGGACGCGATCAAGGGCGGTTCATCCGACCTGCACTTCGAGCCCTATGAGAAAAGCTACCGTGTCCGCTTCCGTACCGATGGCGTACTGCATGAAGTTGCACGGCCGCCGATTCAACTGGCCAGCCGCATCTCCGCGCGCCTCAAGGTGATGGCGTCCCTGGATATCTCCGAGCGTCGCAAACCGCAGGACGGTCGGATCAAGATGAAAATATCCAAAACCAAGGCCATCGACTTTCGTGTCAACACCCTGCCCACGCTCTGGGGCGAGAAGATCGTGATGCGAATCCTGGATCCCTCCAGCGCACAGATGGGGATCGACGCACTGGGGTATGAGGAATCGCAGAAAGAGCTCTACCTCAATGCACTGAATCAACCGCAAGGCATGATCCTGGTGACCGGCCCAACCGGATCCGGTAAAACCGTATCCCTCTATACCGGCCTGAATATCCTTAACACCGTCGACATCAACATCTCGACAGCCGAAGACCCTGTTGAAATCAACCTGGAAGGCATCAACCAGGTCAACGTGAACCCCCGACAAGGCATGGATTTCTCTCAGGCACTTCGCGCCTTCCTCCGCCAGGACCCCGACGTAATCATGGTGGGCGAGATCCGAGATCTGGAAACGGCGGAAATCGCGATCAAGGCCGCACAAACCGGCCACATGGTGATGTCCACCCTCCACACCAACAGTGCTGCCGAAACGCTGACACGTTTGCGCAACATGGGTGTGCCCGCATTCAACATCGCCACATCGGTCAACCTGATCATCGCCCAGCGCCTCGCACGAAAGCTGTGCGGCGTCTGTAAGAAAGAAGTGGAGGTCCCACGCGACACGCTCCTCAAGGAAGGTTTTCCTGAAGAGAAGATCGGCACCTTCAAGCTTTATGGCCCAGTGGGTTGCGATAGCTGTAAAGGCGGCTACAAGGGAAGGGTGGGTATTTATGAAGTAGTTAAAAACACCCCAGCCCTGCAACGGATTATCATGGAGGAAGGCAACTCCATCGATATCGCGGCCCAGATGCGTAAGGATGGCTTCAACGACCTGCGCACGTCAGGTCTATTGAAAGCCATTCATGGCGTGACAAGCCTCGAGGAAGTCAACCGCGTCACCAAGGATTAACCAATGGCGGAAAAAGCTATCAAAACCAGCTTGTTCAGCTGGGAAGGCACCGACAAGAAAGGCGCCAAGGTCAAAGGGGATATGAGCGGTGTCAACCCCTCCTTGGTGAAGGCACAGTTGCGCAAACAGGGGATCAATCCCACCAAGGTCAAGAAGAAAGGTGCCTCGCTATTTAGCAAAGGCAAGAAGATCAAGCCGCTGGACATTGCACTTTTCACGCGCCAGATGGCAACGATGATGAAAGCAGGTGTACCTTTGTTACAAAGCTTCGACATCATCAGTGAAGGTGTCGATAACCAGAACATGCGCAAGTTGGTTGAAGAAGTTAAACAAGAGGTTGCTGCGGGTAACAGCTTTGCAAACTCTCTTCGAAAGAAACCTCTTTATTTCGATGAGCTCTACTGCAACCTCGTTGATTCCGGTGAACAATCCGGTGCTTTGGAGAACCTGCTTGACCGTGTAGCTACCTACAAGGAAAAAACTGAATCCTTGAAAGCTAAAATCAAGAAAGCGATGACTTATCCGATTGCAGTTGTAATCGTCGCCTTGATTGTTTCAGCCATTCTACTCATCAAGGTTGTTCCTCAGTTCCAAGCCATCTTTTCTGGATTTGGCGCGGAACTCCCAGCTTTTACCATGATGGTCATCCATCTTTCTGAGTTTCTACAGACTTGGTGGTTCATCGTTTTGATCGCAATTTTTGGAGCTTCCTTTGGCTTACGCGAAATGCATAGGCGATCTAAGAAATTCAGAGATGGTGTCGACCGCACTGTATTGAAGCTACCTATAATGGGTGACATCCTCTATAAATCTGCGGTCGCACGTTACGCACGCACGCTATCCACCACCTTTGCAGCTGGCGTGCCTCTGGTAGACGCCCTCGACTCAGTATCCGGTGCAACCGGCAACGTGGTCTTCAAAGAGGCTGTCAACAAGATCAAGCAAGATGTTTCTACTGGCATGCAACTTAACTTCTCAATGCGCACCACAGGCGTATTCCCTGCGATGGCTATCCAGATGACCTCGATCGGTGAAGAGTCCGGGGCACTGGATACCATGCTCGACAAGGTCGCCTCGTTTTATGAGGAAGAAGTGGACAACGCCGTTGATAACTTGACGACTCTCATGGAGCCTCTGATCATGGCCGTTCTTGGCACATTAGTCGGCGGTTTGATCATCGCGATGTACCTCCCCATCTTCCAGCTCGGCTCGGTAGTAGGCTAAGTGACCGTTCTCGACTTCCTGGCCGGCAACTTGCCGGCCTTTGTTTTCTGCGTATTACTCCTCGGTCTCTTGGTCGGCAGTTTCCTCAATGTGGTCATTTACCGCTTGCCGGTGATGATGTTCCGCGATTGGAAAGTCCAAGCCCGCGAGGCCCTGGAGTTGCCGCCGGAGCCGTCGGGCGAGACGTTCAACCTGGTTCTGCCGAACTCCCGCTGCCCCCATTGCCAGCACGAAATCAAGGCCTGGGAGAACATCCCGGTGGTCAGTTGGCTGGCCCTGGGCGGCAAGTGTTCGTCGTGCAAGGCCCCGATCAAGAAGCGCTACCCGCTGGTGGAACTGGCCTGCGGGCTGCTTTCCGCCTACGTCGCCTGGCACTTCGGTTTCACCTGGCAGGCGGGCGCCTTCCTGGTGCTGACCTGGGGTTTGCTGGCGATGAGCATGATCGACATCGACCACCAGCTGCTCCCCGACTCCCTGGTGCTGCCTTTGCTCTGGTTCGGGCTGATCGTCAACAGCCAAGGCCTGTTCACCGGGCTGGAAGATGCCCTCTGGGGCGCGGTGGGCGGCTACCTGAGCCTGTGGAGCGTGTACTGGGTGTTCAAGCTGGTGACCGGCAAGGAAGGCATGGGCTATGGCGACTTCAAGCTGCTGGCCATGCTCGGCGCCTGGGGTGGCTGGCAGGTGTTGCCGCTGACCATCCTGCTGTCGTCCCTGGTCGGCGCGGTACTGGGGATCATCATCCTCAAGCTGCGCGATGCCGACAGCGGCACACCCATCCCCTTCGGCCCCTACCTGGCGATTGCCGGCTGGATCGCATTGCTCTGGGGTGATCAAATAACCGGGACCTATCTGCAGTTCGCCGGTTTCAAATGACCACACCCTGGATTCTTGGCCTCACAGGCGGCATCGGCAGCGGCAAGAGTGCCGCTGCCGCTCATTTCAACGCCCTGGGCATCCACATGGTGGATGCCGATCACGCCGCCCGCTGGGTGGTGGAGCCCGGCCGCCCTGCCCTGGCTCGCATCGCCGAGCATTTCGGCGAAGGCGTCCTCCTGGCCGACGGGCAGCTCGACCGCGCCGCCCTGCGCCAGCACATCTTCCAGCACCCGGAGGAACGCCGCTGGCTGGAAAACCTGCTGCATCCGCTGATCAACCAGGAGATCGCCAGCAACCTGGCCGAGGCCAAGTCCCCCTACGCCATCCTGGTTTCCCCGCTGCTCATCGAGTCCGGGCAGCACCGCATGACCCAGCGTGTGCTGGTGGTGGACGTCCCCGAGGCCCTGCAGGTGCAACGCACCATGGCCCGCGATGGCGTCTCCGAGGAGCAGGTCCAGGCCATCCTCAAGGCCCAGGCCGACCGGGACAAGCGCCTGGCTGCCGCCCACGACGTGCTGCTGAATGACCGGGACCTGACCTGGATGCGCACCGAAGTCGAACGACTGCACGCCTTCTATCTGACACTGCGAGGAGGCCAGCCATGAGCCAACCCATGACCGTTGAATGCCCCACCTGCGGAGCCCCCGTCGAATGGGGCCCGCAAAGCCCCAACCGGCCCTTTTGCTCCCACCGCTGCAAGCTGATCGACCTGGGCGCCTGGGCTGCAGAAGAACATGCCATCCCCGGTGACAATCTCGAGGACGAACTGTTCTCCGGTGATCTTCCTGACCGTCACTGATCCCATGCGCCCTCAGGGGCGCATGAAGGCGTAGTCCCGCCCATCATCCAGGTTGTCCGCCAGGAACATCAGCTCCGCTGCCAGATCCTCTTGTGAGCGCACGCCCTTGCTGCGCTCCACCACCGCACTCAGCAGCGCCCGCAAGGCCATCGACTCGTCGAAACCCTCGCCACCGCCCTGCTCCAGCACCTGCGCCAGCGCCGCACGCGCCCAATCGTGAACCCCCATGGTTGCATCCTCGTTCGAAGTGACCGGGGGATCATCGGCGCGCGCCAGGTCGCACGACCTTGATCGGCGTCAATCGGCGCCGATCATCGGGGCAGTGAATCCAGCGCCATTCAGCTCTTGTCGTCGTCCTTCCAGGGCGCCTGCAGGTAGCGTGTGCGGTTGAAGGTCTCCAACCACTCGGGGCAGAACACCACCAGCGCCGTCACCGCCGTACCGTTGATGAAGGCCTCCGGGAACATCACCAGCCACAGGTAGCCGACGAAGTCCTCCAGCCAGGGCGGCATCGGGAAGATGCCATCGATGAACAGCAGCCCCAGCCCCACCAGGGTGCAGAGCAGAGCCGCCAGCGCCGCGGGGAAGAACCCGCAACAGAAGATGTAGACGAACAGATTGCGCGGCTGGAAGTGTTCCACCCACTTCGCACACAGCTCCGTCACCAGCACCGGCAGCAGCACCAGCAGCGCCCCGTTGATGCCCATCGCCGCAACGTCCTGGCGCCCCAGCGCCAGCAAGCCGAGCTGTGCAACGAGGCCACCCAGCACCGCCAGGGGCCAGTCCAGCAACAGCGTCACCGCCGTCATGCCGATGAAGTGGTAGGACACCCCGGAATCGAAGTCCCGCCGCACCATCCACAGCAGGAACAGCGCCAGCACCGTGCCGAACAGCAGGTGCTGGCGCCGGAAGTCGCTGAACAACTCCAGCCACGGCGCGCGCATCACCGCCCAGGCCAGGGCCGGGACGTAGATCGCCCAGCCCAGCCCCAGGCTGGTGTCGGACAGCAGCTCGGCGGCGATCACGGCGCCGGCGGCACCGCGTCCAGCGCCGCGCGCAGCGACTCGGCGGACGCGAAGGCCTTCTGCCCTTGCAGCACGCCGTCACGCAGGGTCAGCACCAGCACCTGGCCCTCGGGGGCCTCATAGCGCGGCGCCACGCGGGACTCGCGGTCCAGCAGCACGCGGTAGTTGTAGTCCTGCATCGCCGGCACGGCGAACAGCTTGGAAATCACCGACGGCATGCGGCTGATGTCCGCCACGAATACCGCATGGCGCTGTTCGAGGAAGTCCTTCGGCTTGCCGTCCAGAGCCGCCTTCACCAGCTTTGCCCCATCCATGTCGCGCGCCACCAGCAGCAACCCCAGCCGGTCGTCCAGGCTGTAGGGCTTCTCGTACTGGTCCAGCAGGGTCCAGGGCGCCAGGCGCTCACCCTGTTCCAGCGCCTGCGCACCACCAGCCAGCAGAGCCAGCAGCAGCGCCAAAGAGAGCCGTTTCATCGTGTCACTCCGTTCGTGGAAAAAACCGCGATGTCCCCGCGCCGGGACCAGTCCGCCCGGGCGGACCAGAACGCCAGCGCCTCGGGCGCGTCCCGCAGGACGAATACATGGGATTTGCCGATGCCCTCGGCCGCCAGCCGCTGCAGCACCGCGTCCAGCAACCGCCGCGCCAGGCCCTGCCCACGCAGCGGCACATCTACCACCAGGTGTTGCAGGTAACCACGCCGGCCGTCATGCCCGGCCATCAGCGAGGCCACCACCTGGCCCTCCCGCTCCACCAGCAGGCTGAGCCCCGGGTTTCGCGCCAGGTAGGCGCAGAACGGTGCGTAGGCATCATCCTCGCGCAGGCTCAGACCGGGCGTACGCTGCCAGAGGGCGATCAGCTGTGCGTGGTCATCAGGGGTGACTGGGCGAAGGTGCATGGCGGGCATCCGGCAAACGCAGCAGAGTCTATACCAAGGCGCCGGCTGCCACATCGCCACGCAATGCCACACCCTGCGGCGGCTTGCAGCCGACCGCCCTCGCCCCCTACTCTCCGGCCATGGACGAATCCGACTACCTGCGCCTGCTCACCCGCCAGGCCGAACAGGCCAATGAATTCCTCTCCAACGCGCGCAAGTGGGAGCGCGAACGCTGGGTCTGCCAGCGCCTGCTGCAGGCACTCAACCAGCCCTACCGGTTGGAAGACTTCAGCACCGGCGCCGAGCCCCCCGACGTGGAGTTCCGCGATGCCAACTTCGAGGTCTTCTTCGTGCTCGACGAAGGTCGCCGCCTCAACGACGAATGGCGCGCCGAGCTGGAGCGCCGCCGCAGCGCATCGTCCCTCAGCCAACTGCTGCGCCGGGAGACGCGCCCCAAGCGCATCGCCATGAAGGAGCTGCAGGCGACGCTGGCGCCCACGCTGCGCAAGAAGGCCCACAACTACCGCGAGCGCGGCCTGGACCTGGCCGAGCTCGACCTGCTCGCCTTCGTCAGCCTCAAGCGCGTGCGCCCCGATTTCAACAGCCCGTTCCCGCCGCCGACCGAATTCCTCCTGCAGGGCTGGCGCTCGCTGTCCGTAGTGGGCCCCACCTACGCCCGCGTGCTCTTCGCCCAGCCGGGTGCCCCGGAGTTCCTCCGCGCCAACCTCGGGCGGACCGTGCTCTTCGACCTTGGCGTCGGCCTGTGACCGCTCACGCAAACGCGCATTGAGCGCCGCCGGAAGGCACGTCTAGAATGCACGCCATGTTTCTCCGTCGAGGCACGCCATGCCCAGCCGCCTGACACCCGACGACCAGCAGAAGGTCGAGCAGTACCTGAGCCTCCCCCAGCACCAGGTCGAACGCCAGCCGTTCAAGCCCTGGCGGCTCCTGCTCATCCTGCTGGTTCTGGTCATCGGCCTGGGCCTGCTCAGCCGCCTCCTCGCGCGCCTCGTCCTGTGAGCCGCGCCAAGCGCCACGAAGGCGCCTACGAAAAGAATTCTTATAGCCTTGTGAGAAATCCCCATGACCCATCGCATCGTGATCGTCGGCGGCGGCGCCGGCGGCCTGGAGCTTGCCACCCGCCTGGGTAGAACCCTCGGCAAACGCGGCCAGGCGAAGATCATCCTGGCCGACGCCAACCTCACCCACATCTGGAAACCGCTGCTGCACGAAGTCGCGGCGGGCTCGCTCAACTCCACCGAGAACGAGCTGAACTACGTCGCCCAGGCCAAATGGAACCACTTCGAGTTCCAGCTCGGCCGCATGAGCGGGCTGGACCGCAGCCGCAAGGCCATCCAACTGGCCGCCACCCTCGACGAGGAAGGCCGCGAACTGGTGCCTGCCCGCGAGGTGGCCTACGACACCCTGGTGATCGCCGTCGGCAGCACCACCAACGACTTCGGCACCGAGGGCGCCGCCCGCCACTGCATCTTCCTCGACACCCGCGAGCAGGCCGAGCGCTTCCACCGGCAGATGCTCAGCCACTACCTGCGCGCCCACGCCCGCGACGGTGACGACGACCAGATCAGCGTCGCCATCGTCGGCGCCGGTGCCACCGGCGTCGAACTGGCCGCCGAACTGCACCATGCCGCCCACGAACTGGCGGCCTACGGCCTGGACAGCATCCAGCCGGAGAACATGCGCATCACCCTGATCGAAGCCGGCCCGCGGGTACTGCCGGCCCTGCCCGAGCGCATCAGCGCCCCGGTGCACCGCACCCTGGAAGGGCTCGGCGTGCGCGTCATGACCGGCGCCGCCGTCAAGGAAGTCACCGCCGACGGCCTGCTCACCGCCCAGGGCGAGAAGATCCCCGCCAGCCTCAAGGTCTGGGCCGCCGGCATCCGCGCCCCGGCCTTCCTCAAGGACCTCGACGGCCTGGAAAGCAACCGCATCAACCAACTGGTGGTGACCCCCACCCTGCAGACCACCCGGGATGCCGACATCTTCGCCTTCGGCGACTGCGCCGCCTGCCCCCTGGGTGACGGCAGCGAGCGCAACGTCCCGCCCCGTGCCCAGGCTGCACACCAGCAGGCCTCCCTGCTGGTGAAATCGCTCAAGGCGCGGATCGCCGGCCAGCACACCCTGCCCGAGTACCGCTACCAGGACTACGGCTCGCTGATCTCCCTTTCCAGCTTCAGCGCCGTCGGCAACCTGATGGGCAACCTCATGGGCAGCGTGAAGCTGGAAGGCTGGCTGGCGCGGATGTTCTACATCTCCCTCTACCGCATGCACCAGATGGCCCTGTACGGCGCCTTCCGCACCTTCCTGCTGATGCTCAGCGACCGCATCGGCCGCAGCACCGACCCCCGCCTCAAGCTGCACTAGAAAGAAGCCCGCCGGGCGCTCTAGGCCCGGCCATCCGGCCCGCAAATTCAAGCGCAAGAAACGGAGTGCCAACGCCCCACTGTCCCCCGATAGTGGGCGCGTCGGCCCGTACGCCCCGCGCAACGGCCACCCGGGGCCCAGGCATGGCCTGGCCCGGCGTGTCCCCTCATTCGCAGTAACCCGGGAGAACGCCCCGCACCCAGCCCTGAAGAACGCAGAGTCGATGACAGACAGGAGACGAAACACACATGGAACTACGTCATCTTCGCTATTTTCTCGCCGTGGCCGAGGAACTGAACTTCACCCGCGCCGCCGCCCGCCTCCACATCGAGCAATCCCCGCTGTCCCGGGCCATCAAGGAACTGGAGTCCGAGCTCGGCATCCAACTGTTCGAGCGCAACCCCCGGGGCGTGCAGCTCACCTGGGCCGGCAGCGTGTTCCTCGATAACGCCAAGCGCATCTTCGCCGCCCTTGAACAGGCCCGCATGGACATGCGCGGCGTCGCCCTCGGCTTTCGCGGCACCCTGCGCATCGCCGTGTCCGACGGCATCGCCCCGAACCGCCTGGCCGACCTGCTCGCCCGCTGTCGGCAGGAGGAGCCGGAACTGGGCATCCGCCTGTTCGAAGTCAGCTACGCCCAGCAGGTGAAAGGGCTGCTGGAGCACCACTACGACCTCGGCTTCGCCCGCATCGACGCCGCCGGCAGCGGCCTGCAGGCCCAGCGCGTCTGGAGCGACCCGCTGGTCGCCGCCCTGCCGGCCCGCCACCCGTTGCTCTCGCACCGGCGCATCCCGCTGCAGGAGCTGATCCGCCACCCGCTCATCCTCAGCCACAGCGAAGTCCACGAAGGGCAGTTCCAGCAGATCAGCCGGCTGCTCCGCGCCCACCTCAGCGAGGATGAAGCCGCCCGCCTCGATATCGCCGAGCAGTACATCTCCCGCGAGACCATGCAGGCCCTGGTCGCCGCCGGCTATGGCGTCGCCCTGGTGAGCGGCACCGAGCGCAGCGACCTGGCCGGCAGCGAGATCGTCACCCGTGCCCTGTCGTTGCCCGACTCCGAACTGGCCACCTACCTGCTGCGCCCGGCAGGCGAACCCAGCGCCCACCTCTCGCGCTTCCTCGAACGGGTCGCGCAGACCTGCCGGCGCACCGAAGAGCCCAGCCCCCAAGGCCTGTTCGACAGCCTGCGGCCCCTGGCACCGCTCACCCGCCTGCGGCCCATGGGCCTGCCCCAGGCCCACGGCAGCCTGTCCGTATCATGAGTGCCGTGCTCTCATGCCCGGCGGCGCCGGACCTCACCCCCACCGCCCTCCTCGACCGGCTCGATGCCCTGGACTGGCCCCAACTGGAAGCGCAATTGGACCACCACGGCCACGCCTGCATCGAGCAGCTGCTGGACGCCGACGCCTGCGCCCACCTGGCCGCGCTCTACCCGGACGCACGCACCTTCCGCTCGCGCATCGTCATGGCCCGGCACAGCTTCGGCCAGGGTGAGTACAAGTACTTCGCCTACCCCCTGCCTGCCCTGCTCACGACCCTGCGCCACCGACTGTTCCCGCCGCTGGCACGGATCGCCAACCGCTGGCAGGCCCGCCTCGGCCTGGAGACGCGCTACCCCGAGGCCCTGGATGCCTTCCTCATGCGCTGCCACCGGGCCGGGCAGACACGCCCCACCCCGCTGCTGCTGCGCTACGGCGCGGGCGACTACAACCGCCTGCACCAGGACCTCTACGGCGAGCACCACTTCCCGCTGCAGATCGCCATCCTGCTCTCCGAGCCCGGGCGCGACTTCACCGGCGGCGAGTTCGTCCTCACCGAGCACCTGGCCGGCACCCAGCGCGCCGACGTGGTGCCCCTGCGCCAGGGCGACGCGGTGATCTTCCCGGTGGACCTGCGCCCCGTGCCCGGCAAGCGCAGCGGCTTCCGCCGCGCCGCCATGCGCCACGGTGTCAGCCTGGTGCGCAGCGGCCAGCGCCACACCCTTGGGCTGATCTTCCATGACGCCACCTGAGGAGCGCCCATGACCCCCGACCTCTTCGCCGCCCCTGCCGGCGGCCAGCGCGAAGCCATGGCCGAGCAGGCCGTGATCCTGCGCGGCTTCGCCCTGGACCAGGCCGACGAACTGCTGCGGCAGATCCTCCAGCTGCAGGCCCAGGCACCGTTCCGCCACATGCTCACCCCCGGCGGCTTCCGCATGTCCGTCGCGCTGACCAACTGCGGCGCCCTGGGCTGGACCACCGACCGCCGCGGCTACCGCTACAGCCCCACCGACCCGGACAGCGGCGCCCCCTGGCCGGCCATGCCGGAACGCTTCCGCCAACTGGCCCGCCAGGCGGCCGAAGCCGCTGGCTTCCCGAACTTCGACGCCGACGCCTGCCTGCTCAACCGCTACCAGCCCGGCGCCCGCCTGAGCCTGCACCAGGACCGCAACGAACGTGGCTTCGACGCCCCCGTGGTATCCGTCTCCCTCGGCATGAGCGCCACCTTCCTGTTCGGCGGGCAGCGCCGCAACGACCCGGTCCGGCGCTTCCTCCTGCACCACGGCGACGCGGCCGTGTGGGGTGGCCAGGACCGCCTGCGTTTTCACGGCGTGGCCCCACTCAAGGGGCCGCCGCACCCGAGCCTGGGCGAGCAGCGCCTGAACTTCACCTTCCGCCGCGCCGGCTGACGGCGCCTTGCCAGCCACGAGAGCCCCTTCGTGCCCGACCTCACCGACATTCCTGCCGCAGCGGCCGCCCACCTCGGCGAACCACCAGCGGCCCACGACGCGGCGGAACAGGCCAGGCGCCAGGTGCTGGATGCCTTCCAGGCCATGGTGGATGCCCGCCAGGCCTGGTGGCGCACCCACGAAACGGGGCGGACCGAACTGCACCTCGCCAGCGGCGAGGTCTACCTCTTGCAACGCCACGGCGTGGTCCGGCTGCGCTGAACCCCGCCACAAGGAACACCGTCCATGACAAGGAGAACCACCCCATGAACCTGTTGCTGAGCGCCCTCGAGTCCCCGCTGGGCAGCCTGCTGGTGGTCACCGACACCGAACAGCGCATCCGCGCCCTCGGCTTCGGCGATTACCGCCTGGCGCTGCTGCGCAACCTGCGCCAGCGCTTCGGAGACTACCGCCTGCAGGACACCCCGCTGCCACGCAGGATCGCCGACGCCCTGCGCGGCTACTTCCAGGGCGACCTGGGCGCCATCGACCGCCTGGTGCTGGAGCCCGACGGCACGCCCTTCCAGCGCAAGGTCTGGGACGCCCTGCGGCAGATCCCGCCCGGCAGCACCCGCAGCTACGGCGAAGTCGCCCGCCAGCTGGGGCTGAACGACCCACGCGCCGCCATCGAAGTGGGTGCTGCCAACGCCGCCAACCCCATCGCCGTGCTGATCCCCTGCCACCGCGTGGTGGCCAGCAACGGCGAGCTGCGCGGCTACGCCTGGGGCCTTGAGCGCAAGCACTGGCTGCTGGAGCACGAGCGCGCCCTGCGGCCCCTCGCCGCCGCGCCGCGTACCGCCAGCCTGCCGGGGTTCTGAGCATGGCGCTGACGCTGACCCCACCGGCCTTCACCGATGCCAGCCGCTTCCTCGCTGCCCAGGACGCCGACTGGGCGCGGCACATCGAGGCCATCGGCCCCTGCCGGCATCAGCCCCACCCCCAGCGCGAACCCTACGAGGCCCTGGTTCGCGCCGTGGCCTACCAGCAACTGCATGCCCGCGCGGGCGACGCCATCCTCGCCCGGCTGCTGGCGCTGTACCCCGGCGGGCGCTTCCCCACCCCGAGCGAACTGCTGGCCACCGAACCCGAGCGGCTGCGCGCCTGCGGCTTCTCCGCACGCAAGCTGCAGACCCTGCTGGGCATCGCCCAGGCGACCGTCGACGGCCAGGTGCCCGGCCGCGACGAAGCCCTCAGCCTGGATGACGACGCCCTGCTGGCGCGCCTCACGCCCCTGCACGGCGTCGGGCGCTGGACGGTGGAGATGTTCCTCATCTATACCCTTGAGCGCCGCGACATCCTCCCCGCCGACGACTTTGGCGTGCGCGAGGGCTACCGCCGCCTCAAGGGCCTGGACGAGGCCCCCAGCGCCGCCCGCATGCGCCAGCTCGGCCAGGCCTGGAGCCCCTGGCGTACCGTCGCCGCCTGGTACCTGTGGAGAATGCCGCCCACAGCGTGAATTCGATCGCAAGAACCGGAGTTTTCACCGTCACCAACCCCGTTAACCTGCAACCGTCAACAGGCCCTTTTGGATGAATGCCATGAGCAGGACCCTTTCCACCGCCCCGCGCTACCTCACGGATGACCAGCGCTGGGCCGCCGTCCAGGCACGCGACCCGGCCGCCGACGGCCAGTTCGTCTACGCCGTGCGAACCACAGGCGTGTACTGCCGCCCCAGCTCCTCCGCGCGCCTGCCCAATCGCCGTAACGTCGAATTCTTCGACACCCCCGAAGCCGCCGAAGCCGCCGGCTACCGCGCCAGCCGCCGCCAGGCCGGCGACCGCACCGCAGCCGCTGCCCACCGCACCGCCGTGATCGCCGAGGCCTGCCGCACCATCGAGGCCGCCGACTCGCCGCCCAACCTCCACCAGTTGGCGGCAAGCGCGGGCATGAGCCCCTCGCACTTCCACAAGCTGTTCAAGACCGAGACCGGACTCACCCCCAAGGCCTACGCCTCGGCCTACCGTGCCCAGCGCCTGCGCCGGGAACTGAGTGAACAGGGCACCACGGTGACCGACGCCATCTACGGAGCCGGCTTCAACTCCAACAGCCGCTTCTACGAAACCGCCGACCAATTGCTGGGGATGCGCGCCAGTGAGTACCGCGACGGCGGCACCGGCGCCTCCATCCACTTCGCCGTCGGCCAGTGCTCCCTCGGCTCCATCCTCGTCGCCCAGAGCCAGCGGGGTGTTTGTGCCATCCTCCTGGGCGACGACCCGGACGCCCTGGTCCGCGACCTGCAGGACCAGTTCCCCAAGGCCCAACTGGTGGGCGGCGACGCCGGCTTCGAACGCCTGGTGGCTCAGGTGGTGGGCTTCGTCGAAGCCCCGTCCCTGGGCCTCGACCTGCCGCTGGACGTGCGCGGCACCGCCTTCCAGCAACGGGTCTGGCAGGCCCTGCGGGAAATCCCGCCGGGGGCCACCGCCAGCTACACCGAGATCGCCGAACGCATCGGCGCGCCCAAGGCCGTGCGGGCCGTGGCCCAGGCCTGCGGCGCCAACCACATCGCCGTGGCCATCCCCTGCCACCGCGTGGTGCGCCGCAATGGCGACCTCTCCGGCTACCGCTGGGGCGTCGAGCGCAAGCGCGAACTGCTGCAACGTGAAAGCCAGCCCAGCCACCCGACGAGCACAGCGCCATGCCTGAAACAGCCTGCGCTCTGAACCTGCCCCAGGACTGGGCCGCCATCGCCCAGGCCCTGGACGAACACGGCCACGCGCCCCTGCCCGGCCTGCTCGACCCCGAGGCCGCGCGGCGGCTGGGGGAGCGCCTGGCCCAGGGCCCGCGGGAGCGCCTGGAAACCCTCGGCCTGGGCCAGGGCGAAGGCCTGCGCGCCGGCCTGCCCCACGGCCACTGGAACAGCTTCCACGCCCCGCTCGCCGCCATCGCCAACCGCTGGTGCCAGGCGTTCGGCCAGCCCGAACAGCACGCCGCTCACGGCCAGGTGCACTGCGCCCACCTGACCCGCCTCGGCCCCGATGACTTCATGACCCTGCACCCGGGCGAGGACGACCCGGCGCTGCTGCCGGTGCGGTTGCTGGTGCTGCTCTCCGACCCGCAGGACTTCAGCGGCGGCGAGCTGGTACTCACCGAGCAGCGGCCGCGCATGCAGTCGCGGCCCTGGGTGGTGCCCCTGGCCCGTGGCGATGGCGTGCTGCTGTGCAACCAGCGCCGCCCCGTGCGCAACAACCAGGGGCAGCTCTACGGCGCCCAGTTGCGCCACGGCATCGGCCGGGTGCGCAGCGGCGTGCGGGTCGGCCTGGAAGTGAGCTTCCAGGGCCGCCATGACGACTGAAACGGGCGAACCCAGGGCCTGGCGCCTGATCGGCGCCGACGGCCGCCCCTGCCTCAGCCCGGTGCCCGGCACCCTCGGCGGGCACCGCCGCAACCGCCTCTACGGCCGGCTGGATTGCCGCAGCGCCCTGCAGGCACTGGCCCGGGGCGGCTACGTGGCACAACGGGTGTTCTTCCTCGACGAAGCCACCGCATTGAGCGCCGGCTACCGGCCCTGCGCCGTGTGCATGCCCGAACGGTACCGGGCGTGGAAGGCCGGCGAGCTGGCGCCTCCCCCGTAGGGTGGGCTTCAGTTCGTAGCCCGGGCTTCAGCCCGGGGTGCACGGGCACAGAACCCGGACTGAAGTCCGGACTACGGAGCCAGCCTGAACAGCCGTCGCGAGCGGCGATCGCTCCCACAGGGGGTTGGCGTACCCCCGTAGGGTGGGCTTCAGCCCACCAATGGCCACCACTCGTAGCCCGGGCTTCAGCCCGGGGAGGTCAGGCACAGAACCCGGACTGAAGTCCGGGCTACGGAGCCAGCCAGGGCGACCGTTCGCGAGCAGAGCTCGCTCCTACACAAACGCGCGGGGCTCAGGGCGTCGGGGTGGGTGCCAGGGCCTGGGGCGTTGCGGCTTCGGCGGTGCGGCTGCGTTCGGCGATGCGCTTGCTCAGGGCGATCATCGGTCGCTCCACGGTGCGGTGGATCAGCTCGGTGGCGCCAAACACCAGCACCAGCATCAGCGCCGTGTACTGCGGCCAGAGCGCGTCGGTGATGGCGATGCCTTCGCTGCGGGTGTAGCGGTGCATCAGCTCCAGGGTCAGGAAGAACATCGGGATGTGCACCAGGTACAGGGTGTAGGAGCGCTTGCCCAGGTAGTCCAGCAGTGCCTGCAGCGGCTGCGGGAACACCAGCAGGCCGCCCTCGCACGCCGCCATGAACACCAGCGCCAGGGACAGTGCGCAGACCACCGGCACCGCCAGCACGTTGCCGAAGCCGATGGCGGTGACACTGGCCAGCACCAGCGCCAGCACCGTGGCCAGCAGCGCCCCGGCGTAGCGATGGCGGCCGGCCCGCACACGCAGGGCGGCGAACCACGGCTGGGTGCTGGCCAGGTACAGCAGACAGCCGTAGATCAGCCCGTCGCAACGGGTCTGGGTGAAGAAGAACACCTTCATCGGATCGGACAGGCTGAAAGGCCGCAGCACCAGGCTCACCAGCAGCAGTGCGCCCACCAACGCCAGCACCCGTGCGCGGGTGCTCTTCAGCAGGATCAGGAACAGCGGGTAGAACAGGTAGAACTGCTCCTCCACCGACAGGCTCCAGTACGGCGCCAGCGGCACCCCGCCGGCGATCTTGTTGTCCGGCAGCCAGAAGTTGAACGTGTAGGTGAAGATGCCCAGCGCCGCCTGGGCGTTGTACACCGGCGGGGCGAAGTACTGGCCCTGGTTGAGGAACAGGCTGCAGGCCATCACCAGCGCCACCACCACCCAGGCCACCGGCAGGATGCGGAACACCCGACGCACGTAGAACGCCTTGATGCAGGCCGCCCGCTGCACGCCGCTGCGCAGCCCGTCCAGTTGCTCCAGCAGGGTGCGCGAGATGATGTAGCCGGAGATGACGAAGAACAGGTCGACCCCGCCCCAGGCGTTGCCGAACAGGTCCGCCACCGACTCGGGCTTGGGGTAATGCATGGTGAAGGTCCAGGGGTAGAACACCTGGTACAGGTGGACGTAGAAGGTCAGCAGCACGGCGATGGCACGCAGGCGGTCGAGTTCGAGGTTCCTCGACGGGCCGCCCTCGGTGACGAGGCCGGCGGCGGGCACTTCGGTCTTCACGTTCATGGTCTACCCCCGGAGGTGGCTGGCGGTCAGAGCTTGGTGCCACCGTCGACGCTGAGGATGTCGCCGGTGATCCAGCGCGAGGCGTCGGAGGCCAGGAACAGCGCGACATCGGCAATGTCCTCGGGCTGTGCGACGCGCTTCAGGGCCTGGATGCCGAGCACGAAGTCCCGCCCCTCGTCACTGCGCACGAAGCTGGACATCTCGGTGTCCACCACGCCCGGGGCCAGCCCGTTGACGCGGATACCGCGCCCGCCGAGGGCCTGGGCGAAGTGCAGCACCAGCGTGTCCAGGGCGCCCTTGGTGGCGGCGTAGGCGGGGATCTCGCCCACCGCCGAGCGCGCCCCAAGGGACGACACCATCACCACGCTGCTGCCCTCTCCCATCAGCGGCAGCAGTTGCTGGACGAGGAAGAACGGTGCCCGCACGTTGACCGCGAACAGCCGGTCGAAGTCCTCCACACGGGTGTCCTCCAGGCGGGCCGTCTGGGCGATGCCGGCGCAGGCCACCAGCACGTCGAGCCGGCGCACCTGTTCGCCCACCTCGGCGGCGAGGATGCGCGGCCCGTCCACGCTGGCCAGGTCCGCCACCAGCACGTCGGCGCGGCCGCCCCGGTCGCGGATCTCGGCGGCCACGGCGTGGGCCTCTTCCACGCCCCGGTTGCAATGCACCAGCACATGGGCGCCGGCGGCCCCCAGGGCCAGGGCGGTGGCCTTGCCGATGCCACGGGAGGCCCCGGTGACCAGGGCGGTCTTGGAAAGCAGGGAATGCTGCATGATGGATCTCCTGGGTTCAGTTCAGGGAGCGGCGCTCCGCGGGATGGGGTGAGGGTTCAGGCGGTTTCAGCGAGGCGCTGGCCGTGACGCTGCTCGGCCACCAGCACCCGCGCCGCCAGTTGCGCCACGGTGAGCACCGAGGCATGGATGTTCACCGTCGGCATTTCGGGGATGACCGAGGCGTCCACCACCCGCAGGCCGGACACGCCCCAGACCCGGAAGCGCCCGTCCACTACGCTGCTGCGCGGGTCGCGCCCGGCGCTGCAGGTGCCGGTGTAGTGCAGGCCGGGCCCGCCGTTGCGGGCGATGAAGGCGAGCTTCTGCGCCGGGGTGTCCAGCGGGTCGCTGGGGTAGAGCCCGCCGAAGTAGTCGGTGACCCCGGCGCCGATGGCCAGGCCACGGTCCAGGGCGGCGAGCATGATGTCGCGGTCGATGGCCTCGCCCAGGTAGTTGGGGTCGATCAGCAGGGACTGGCGCGGGTCGGTCCCGGCCAGGCGCACCCGCCCCCGGCTGCGCGGCTTGGCCAGAAAGGGGATGACGGTGTAGGAGCTGCCGCTGGGCAGGGGCACCGGGCCGAAGGGGTACTGCATACCGGCCACCTGGATGTCCGGCGCCTGCTGTCCACTGCCGTGGTGGTAGTAACTCATGGTCGCTACGCCGTTGGAGACCTGCGGCGGAATGGCCAGCCGCGAACGGTACTGCAGGCTGAGCAGCAGGTGGTCCTGCAGGTTCTGCCCCACGGCGGGCAGATGCAGCCGCACCGGGATGCCCTGCTCGCGCAGGGCCTGCTGCGGGCCGATGCCGGAGAGCATGAGCAGCTTGGGCGATTCGCAGGTGCCGGCGCAGAGGATCGTTTCGCGGCGCGCGCGGATCGATACCAGGCGGTTGTCCACCAGCACCCGCACGCCTTCGCAGCGCGAGCCACGGAGGATCAGGTTGGTGATCAGCGCCTCGCTCAGCACGCTGAGGTTGGGCCGGGCCAGGGCCGGGACCAGGAACGCCTGGGCCGGCCCCACCCGGTAGCCGTTGGCGGTGGCGTTGACCTCGGTGATGCCGGCGCCTTCCAGCGGCAGCCCGTCGTTGAGGGTCTGCACGCCGAGCCCGGTGGCGCTGCTGGCCGCCAGGTAGGCAGCGGTGAGCGGGTGCTCCCCGGCGAAACGCCCGAGGCGGATGCGCGGTGCGCCCTGGCCGGCGGGGCTGCCCACGGGCTGCGCCATGTCCAGGTAGGCCCGTTGCAGGGCCGCCACCGTCCAGGGGGCGCCGACCAGCTGCTGCCAGCGCTGCAGGTCGCGGGGGTCGCCGCGCAACCAGATCATCGCGTTGATGCTGCCGGAGCCGCCGACGATACGCCCGGCCGCCAGGCTCTGGGCGCGCTGGTCCAGCTGCGGCTGCGGGGTGCTGGTGCGGGCCCAGTCGGTGTCGCTGCCGAGGTTCTGCAGCCACAGCGCGACTTCGCGCACCTTGGGCTGGTCGATGCGGTGGCTGCCGGCCTCCAGCAGCAGCACCGAGGCGCCGGTGGCGGAGAGCCGGTCGGCCAGCAGGCAACCGGCGGACCCGGCGCCGACGATGATGTAGTCGTAGTCCCGGCGGTGGCTGGGGCGGCCTGGGTCAGCGGCGGCCAGGGCGGCGGCGGGCAGCAGCCCCATGCCGGCTGCACCGGCTCCCAGGGCCAGCAGGCGGGTGAGGAAGTCTCGCCGCCCGGAGGCGCCGAAACCGGCCGTCGCTTCGCCCTCGCCTGCAACGCCGGGCATGTCGTTGTGCGTCTTCATGTCGATGCGGATTCCATTGCGGTGGGGGACGGGCGCCGCGATGGCGGCGCCCGGATCGGCCGGGTGGCCTCAGGTGCGGGTGATGGTCACGCCGCCTTCCACGAACAGCGTGGTGCCGGTGACGAAGCTGGAGGCATCGGAGGCGAGGTACAGCGCCGATTGGGCGATCTCCTCCGGGCGGGCCATGCGCTTGAGGGCATGGATGCTTTCGACGAAGGCCTTCTGCTCCGCCGTGGAGGCGGCGGCGCGGCCCATCTCGGTGTCGGTGCCGCCGGGCATCAGCACGTTGACCCGTAGCCCCTGGGCGCCGTATTCGGCCGCCAGGGTGCGGGTCAGGCCCACCAGGCCGGCCTTGCTGGCGGCGTAGGCGGCCATGCCGGGGAAGCCGACGCTGTGACCGACGAAGGAGGAGGTGAAGATCAGCGAGCTGCCAGGGCGCTTGAGCAGTTCGGGGATCTGGTGGCGGGCACCGAGGAAGGCGCTGGTGAGGTTGGTGTCGAGGGTGTCGTGCCAGCCCTCCAGGCTGATGTCGGTCACGCTGCCCAGGGCGCCCATGCTGCCGGCGTTGTTGAAGGCGATGTCCAGGCCGCCGAACTGGCCCACGGCCAGGGCCACGGCCTCGCGGGCGCAGGCTTCTTCCTTGACGTCGCCCACCAGGGCCAGGGCCTTGCCGCCCAGGGCGTGGATCTCGCCCAGCAGGCGGTCCAGGCAGTCGGCACGGCGGGCCACGGCCACCACCTGGGCGCCTTGGGCCGCGAAGAGCTTGGCGGTTTCATAGCCGATGCCTGAGCTGGCACCGGTGACGATCGCGGTCTTGTTCGCCAGAGTTTTCATGCGTTCACCTTTTCTTCCATGTCGTGTTGAGGGATCAGTCCCGTTTGCCGGACTCGAAGAGCCGGATCAGTCCATCCAGGTTCTTGCCGAAGGGCGGCTCGCCCTCCTCCACCGTCTCGGCGTACTGCCAGAAGTCGGTGCTGAACATCATTCCGTAGTCGCGTGCTTCGCTGACGGCCTTGAGCTGGACGATGGGGTTGTTGCGGGCACCGCGCACGCCGGGGAGGATCGGCCGGGCGATGGATTCGAAGTAGTCCTTGAGGGTCACTTCGGGGGTGTCGGGGGTCCACACCAGCCACATCATCACGGTCTTGTCGGTGATGTTGACGAAGCCGTGGATGTGGTTGCGCCGGCCGAACACCATGGCGCCCTTCTTCATGGGGATCATGCGGATGGTGTCGCGCCCGGACACGTCCGGCGGGTTGTCCAGGTCGGTGTAGGTGCGGGTGCCCATGAACATCACCACGCCGCCGTCGGGGGCGTAGAACCACTCGTCGGTGCGGGTGTGCACATGCAGCGGCGGGCCGGAGCCCGGGGGGATCTCCACCTTGGCCATGAGGTAGCGGCCACGGGTGGTCTCGCCGGTCTTCACGAAGCGGATGGAGGCCCCTTCGGGCTCGCCGTTGACCACCTGCGGGTTGGGGTCGTCCTCGATCAGGGCGAAGGCCGCCGCGTTCTCCTGGGCGTCGTCCGCGTACTCGGATTCCAGTCCGCTCGCCTCAAGGGCCGGTTCCCGGATTCGTTCACTTGCCAATGCACTCATGTCGCCTCCTTGATGCCATCAGGTTGTCGATCAGCCCACTGCACTGAATACGCAGCCCAGCACCGGGCCCGGGGCCTGGATGCCCGCCACGCCCTGCCCGACGAGGCGGTCCAGCAACGCGCCGGCATCCTCCGGCAGGGTGTCGCCGCGCCAGCCGATGTGCTGGTCGGGCCGGACCAGCAGCAGCTGCACTGCGTAGAAGGTGAAGGCGGTGGCCGGCAGGTCGACCACCTCCAGGGGAATGCCACGGGCCCGCGCCGCCTCCACCAGGCGCGTGGACTCGGGGGCCTGCGGGCCGTTGCGCAAGAGGGTGAAGCCGACGCCCAGCCGGTCGAACACCGAGCACCGGCCGGTGCTGCCGTCGGCGATCCACAGGTGTGGCAGGCGCCCGCCCGGCAAGGTGCTGGGGCGGTAGAGCAACGGGTCGTCCTCGGGGGGCGTGCCGTCGTCCGGCCAGAGGATCGGCGAGCCGTCGTAGCGGGCGCCCAGCTCGACGCCGAGGGAGGCGAACTGTCCGCGGAACTGCTGCAGCGCCTCGCCCAGGCGCGCCCGCGCCTGCTGGCCGGCGGGCCCCGGGTCCTCGATCTCGGCGGGCACGTCCACCTGGCCGACGCGCTGGGTGAGGCGGCGGGCGGCGTGGGTATTGCGTAGGGTGACCGGGCGGCGCTCCAGCTCGTAGGTGGCCAGGAGCCCGTCGCCGGCCCAGCCCTGCACGGCGGCGGCGAGCTTCCACGCGAGGTTGGCGGCGCCGTCGATGCCGGTGTTCATGCCGAAGCCGCCGGTGGGCGAGAACAGGTGAGTGGCGTCGCCGGCGAGCAGCACCCGGCGGTCGGCAAAGCGCTCGGCCACCAGCGCCAGGCCGCCGTGCCAGACGGCATGGGCCAGCACGCTGACCTCGACGGGTTCACCGATGCCCTGCTGGATGGCGCGGATCACTGCGTCGTCCTGGGGCATCTCGTCGTGGCTGTGGGCCTGGGTCATGAGCAGGAACTCGTCGGCGCCGTCCAGGCTGATCAGCAGCATGCGCCCTTCCGGGGCGACGACGTTATACATCCAGGCCTTGCGGTCCGGCAGCAGGCGCCGGTGCAGGTCGGGGATGCGCACATGGCTGGAGAACATGCGCCCGCTGAGGAAGCCGCCGGTGCTGCCGTCCGGGCCGATGTAGCCGATGCCCAGGCGACGGCGGACGAAGCTGTGGCCGCCGTCGCAGCCCACCAGGTAGTCGGCGCGCCAGTGCTCGTCGGCAGCCTGCCCGGCGCTGTCGACGGCATGCAGGCTGACGCCGTCGGCGTCCTGCTGGAAGTCGTCGACCCGCCAGCCGAAACGCAGCTGGATGCCGGGGCGGGTGCGCAGGTGGTCCAGCAGGAAGCGCTCGACGTACATCTGGTTGGCCCGCAGCAGGGGCTCGGGCACCTGGTCGGTGTCCGGGGCCTGGCGGGCCGCCTGCAGGCGCTCGCGCTCGGCGGGCATGTCCAGGCGCGCCAGCTCCCAGCCGTTGAGGCGGGTGAAGTAGGCGACGTCCCGGGGGTGGTCGGCGGGCAGGCCGAGCCGGCGGATGCCGTCGGACAACCCGAGCCGCCGGTAGTGCTCCATGGTGCGGGCGTTGTGGGTGTTGCCCTTGGGGTGCCAGCGGGTGGTGCGCTCGCTGTTGAACAGCACCACCGGCACGCCGTGACGGTCCAGGAACAGGGCGAGCATCATCCCCACCGGGCCGCCACCGACGATGGCCACCGGGGCCTTGAGGGTGTCGTGCATGGCGATCACTCCCGTGGGGCTCAGGCCCCGGCCGGTGCGTGGGCACCCGGCAGGAGCTGGAGGATGTCGTAGCGCGGCGCACCGTCGCCCTGGCCGCTGACCGAGGCGATCACCCGCGAGGCGTAGCCGTGCTCGCGCAGCAGGGCCTCCAGGGCCTGGCCGTCGCCCTGGCTGCTGAAGCCCATCAGCAGCATGCCGCCGAGGGCGAGGTGGCGCGGGGCTTCGTCGAGGAATCGCCGGTGCGCGGCGTACCCCGGGTCGCAGAAGGCCAGCATGATGGCGGCGTCGAACACGTGGTCGGCTTCGACGAAGACGAAGTTGGAGTTCCAGAAGATGACGTCGAAGCGCTCGCCCTCCTCCAGCACGTCGAACAGGTCGCCCTGGCGCACGGACAGGCGTTCGGCGACGCCATGCCGGTTGGCGTTGGCGCGGGTGTTGGCGACGGCATCGGCGCTGATGTCGCTGGCCACCACCACGGCGCAGCCTTCGAGGGCGGCGGTGACGGCGGTGACGCCGGCCCCGCAGCCGATCTCCAGGAAGCGCCCGCCCCGGGGATAGGGCAGGTGGCGGGTGAAGATGCCGGTGGACTGGAAGTGGGTGGGCGGGAATACGCCGTCATGGACGATGAAGCGGCGCCCCATGCATTCGTACTCGCCCTGCTGGTCGGCCTGGGCGGCGGCGAGCCGCTGGCGCACCGAGGCGAGGGCGTCGGGTTGGAAGGTGGCCTGGGTCATGGTTCGGTCCTTGTTCGTGGGCGCGCGCTCAGCGCTCGGTTCCGGTGGAAGCCAGCGGGCGTTCGGATTCCCCGGCCTGGCGCTGCAGGTGCAGCAGGGCCTGTTCGTGCTCGCCGGCCAGCAGGGTCTCGGCCAGGCCACGCAGGCGGCGCTTGAGGACCTTGCCGGTGGCACCGACGGGGAGGAACGCGAGGTCGCTGGCCACGGCCACGGCCAGTTCGCCGTCCGCCAGGGTCACGCCCCGGCGCGCGGCGGCCTGGTGCAGGGCGGGCAGGACGCGGGCGGCCAGGGTGGCGGCCTGGTCCAGTGCCTGCCGCTCGGGCAGGACGATGGCGAGCACGCGGGTGCCTTCGGCGTGAGCGGGGTCGACGCCGACCACGGTGACGTCGCAGACGCCCTCCACCTGCTGCGCGGCTTCTTCCAGTTGCAGGGTGTAGAGGGCACCGCCGGTGGCTTCGATGACGTCCACGGCGCGGTCGATCTGGAAGAACTCGCCGTCGCGGCAGTAGGCGACATCGCCGGTGAGGAAGTAGCCGCCGCGCCAGGCTTCGACGGTCTTCTGCGGCTGCTTCCAGTAGCCGGAGGTGACGGTGGGCGAGCGCACGGCCAGCAGGCCGACTTCGCCGGGTTTCACTTCTTCACCGCTGCGGGGGTCGAGGACCTTGGCAACGGCGATGTCCACCGGGCGGCCGATGGAGCGCTGGTCGGCCAGGGATTCGCGGGTGGATTCGCTGCGGAACAGGGCCATGCCCAGCTCGGAACTGCCGAAGGCGTCGATGAAGCGCGACTGCGGGGCGCCGTCGAGGATGGCGCGCACGTGGCTCTGGTGGGAGGCGTCACCCATGGCGAACCAGCGGCGCACGCCGGGGAATTCGCCGGGGTGGATGCCGCCGTCCACCAGCAGCACGTAGCTGCGCGGGAAGGCGACCACGGTGGTGGGCTGGAAGTAGCGGATGGCTTCGCGCAGGGCCTGGCCGTCCTGGGTGCCCAGCACGTAGGTGGGGATGCCGTGGAGGATGGCCGTCTCCAGGTGGCTGATGGCCGCTGAGTGGGACTGCGGCAGGGCGGTCAGCAGGCGCTCGTCGGGGCCTTCGGCGAAGCGGCCGATGCGGGCGCGCTTGCCCATGAAGAACTGCCGGTGCTCGAAGCGCACGGCCTTGGGCAGGCCGGTGGTGCCGGAGGTGTGGCTGAGCATCACCAGGGTCGAGTCCTCGGGCTCCAGCGGCCACCAGGCGGGCAACTGCGGGGCCGGGTCGAGGTGCGAAAGGCTGACGTCGAGCACGGCCTGGGGCGCCTGGTTGCGCCATTGGCGGACGAAGGCGCTGGTGGCCAGGGTGGCGCTGTCGGTGACCAGGCGCTCGAAGCCGTTCTCGGCCATGTAGGCGAGGCCGAACTCGGCGGGCATGGCCGGGTTCATCAGGGAGATGGCGGCGCCGAGGCTGGTGAGGGCGAGGTAGTGGAGCATGGGCATGAGCCCGTCCTCGACGCTGACGGCCACCACGTCACCGGGCTTGACGCCCTGTTGCAGGTACCAGTCGGCCAAGGCCATGCGGTGGCGCTGCAGGTCGTTGAGGCCGAGGGCGCTGACCGGGGCGCCCTGCAGGAGGTGCAGCGGCCGGTCGAGGAACAGGAACGGCTGGTCGGCGGTGGTGCTCAGGGCCAGGCAGCGGTCGAGGAAGTTGGCGCTGCCGAGGCTGGCGTCGGCGCGCAGCGCCTGGAGGGCTTCGGGGCTGGTGAGGGTGCCCTGGGCCTGGCCGGTGCCGCTGCCCTGCCCGACCAGTTCGACGAGCATGTTCATGCGCAGGTGGACCATCTCTTCGCCGATGGCGATGACCCGGCTGCGCAGGTAGGGCCGCTCGCCGAGCATGCGGTCGATGATGTCGCGCATGACGATGGCGTGCTGCTCGTCCTCTTCGATGTGCAGGACGAAGAAGTGCTCGGCCTCGGCCGGGGCGTTGTGGCTGCGCAGGGCGTCGAGCACCGGGCCGTAGATCAGCGGGACGATGGCTTCGGCGCCGAGGCAGAGCGCGGCCAGGCCGTCCAGCGGGTCGCTGCTGCGGCAGTGGCGGAACATGGCGTCGATGAGCTGGCGGGTGCCGTCCAGCAGCGGGCGGCTGCGTGGGGCGGCGGCCATCAGGTCCATGGAGCGGCGGTACAGTTCGGCGTGGGAGATGTCGACGCTGTCGCCGCCGGAGAGCTCTTCGGTGAGGTTGTGGGACAGGGCCTTGAACTCGCCCTGGTCGGCCAGGCTGCCCATGAGGGCGCACAGGTAGCGGGTGAAGTACTGGGAGTAGTAGTGGTGCTGGATGAGGAAGTGGCGCAACTGGTCGAGGCTGACCGCGCCGTTGCGGCAGGCCACGAGGAAGGGGTTGGCCCTGAGCTGGCCGAGCAGGCCCTCGGGGAAGAGGTCCGTCCAGAGGGGTGACAGCATGTAGTCGTTGCGGCCGTCGGCGCGCATGTCGAGGTGTTCCATTGACCTTCTCCTGGACGGCCGCGGGGCGGCCGTCGGTTGAATTCCATTCACACGGCGCGGCTGAGGTATTCCGTTTCGCCCCGGATGCAGTCCGCCAGGCGGCGCAGCAGGTCGAGGGGGCGGGGGTGCTGGAAGACGTTGCGCCCGACGCAGAGCCCGGCGGCGCCACTGGCGAGCATGGCGCGGGTCATGGCCAGCAGCCGTTCGTCTTCGGTGCGCTCGCCGCCGGCGAAGAAGATGCGGATGTCGCGGCAGTGGGTCTCCACCAGTTCGGTGCATTCGACGCTGGTTTCCGGCAGGGCCAGCTTGACGGCGTCGGAGCCGAGTTCGGCGACCACCCGCACCAGGTGGCTGAGGCGCCGCTGGCGCTCCTGGGCGGTGAGCCCGCGCACCTTGTCGTAGAGCATGGTGAGGATGGGCAGGCCGGCGGCGTGGGCGGCGTCGGTCATGGCGCCGAGCTGGGCGACGTTGTGCTGGAAGTTGTCCTCGGTGAAGTTGACCTGCAGGGACACCGCGTCCGCCCCCAGCTCCAGCGCGGCGTCGACGCTGGCGACGGGGATCTTGGTGTCGGGCTCGGGGGCGATGCTGGCCATGCCGTTGAGGTGGAGGATGATGCCGGTGGCCGGGTGGAGCATGTCCCGCAGGATGAGCCGCTCGATCAGGCCCTTGTGGGCAATGATGGCGCTGATGTGGTCGCTGCCGATCCACTTCTCGAAGTCGGCAGTCTGGGTCATGCCGGCAATCGGTCCGAGGGTCAGGCCGTGGTCGATGGGGACGATCAGGCCGCGGCGCGAGGCCGGGAACAACAGCCGCCGTTCTCGGAGAACTCTGCTGATGTAGCTCATGGCGCCCTCTACTTCTCGATGATCGATTCGTTGATCTTGATGCCGACGTGGCGCCCGGGCTCGGTGACGTAGCCGAGGACCTTGTCACCGGGCTTGAGCTCGGAAATGTTCAGGGGCTTGGCGGCGTCGGAGAAGATGCGCACGTGCCAGTCGTCCTGCATGAGGACGTTGACCCGCTCCTTGCCGGGGAACTCCACTTCGATCAGGCGCAGCGGGCGCTGCTCGATCTTCATGCGGCCGACGGCGGCGCGACGCACGCGGCCCTTGGAGTTGACGATCATGATCGGCGAGCCGGCCTTGAGCTCGCTCATGTAGTCGGTGCGGTTGTCGGTGTTGAACACGTAGGAGTGCACGGCCCCGGCGTTGACGCGGAAGGGCCGCAGTTCCATGTAGGGCAGGAAGTAGACCTCGGGGCAGCAGAGCACGCCGCCCTGGGAGGTGCTGCCGACCAGCATGCCTTCGTCGGGCTCGAACAGGGTGGCGGCGTCGATGCAGGCGCGGTAGCCCATGCCGACGGGGCGGCTGTCGATGACGGTGCCAACCTGGATGTTGAGGTTGGCGTAGCTCTGCGCCTGGGACATGCGGGCGAGGAATTCGCTCATCACGCCGTGGTCGCGGGGGGAGAAGATCACGCCTTCGGCGCCGTATTCCATCACACCGTAGGAGACGATGGCGTCGTCGACGTCGGTGGGTGCCTTGATCTCCTTCATCAGCACGGTGGAGGTGGGCTGCAGCGAGGCGATCACCAGCTCCAGGGGGATGTTGGTGGGGTCGCGGAAGAGGATCCACAGGTAATTGAAGCGCAGCCCCTGGTCGATGGCGCCGAGCAGGCTGTCGCGGTCGTCCACGTAGCTGGTGAAGCAGGTGAGCAAGCCGTCCTGGCCCAGTTCGGCCAGGGCCTCGGCGTCGTTCAGGGCGACGGAGCGGTTGCGGGCGGCGGCGCCCTTCTTGAAGGCTTCGAAGTCCGCGCCCTCGCGGAAGGCCTCGAGTTCGGTGGCGTTGCGCAGGCGCAGCACCACATGCATGCGCGCCGGCACGGCAGGGAGCAGTTCGGCGAGGTTGTCCATATAGAGGACGATGCCGGTGTAGAGCGAGTTGATGACGCGGACGAAGATGCCGTCGTCGGGGCGCTTGCTGGCCAGTTGGGCGCTGTCGAACCAGACCAGTTGGCTGTCGTTGGCGGTGCGCTTGGATTCTCCGGCCTTGCGGATGTTGGCGAGCCTGACCGAGCTCCGCCTGGAAATGGTTTCTGGCGTTTCGAAGTCCTGTGGGACGGTTACTTCCTTGGTGATCTGGACGTCCTTGCCCTTCGCCCCGGCGCTTGTGTTGCTCATGTTCCCTCTCCTGGCTGCGTGCCCTTGATGAAACGTGGTCATGTAGAGGGCATCCGGATACCCGCTTGCGTACTGCTCTACATTCGCAACCTCTACGGGGATCCCTATCCCGTCGGGCCGCCCAGCCTTCTCCTTCGGCCAGCCGCGGGGCGGCCGATGGGGTCGGATTGCAGGGGGCGGGCCCGGCACGCCCGGCCGGGTGGTGGTGGTGTCCCGGGCCGTTCTGACGTGGGGCGGAGTCTTTCCCAGCCCCAGGGGTGAGGAAAGACCATGTGGATGACATGGCATTCGGAACGAGCACGGCCAGCGATCCAGACATGACAGGTCCGTATCCAGACACACACGGAATCAGCACCAGGCGGGCAGGCGAAACGGCGAGCCAGCGAAAACATCAGACGCAAAACGTCCGTCGCCAGACCTGAAAAGAATGAACAACTGCGACAACCGGACGCAGGGAAGCACCGGAAGCAAAGGGAAGAGAGTCGCCAAAGGTCTGGCCAGTGACCCGCCAAGCAGGGATCAAATGGCCAGAAACGAAAAAGCCCACCTGTCAGGTGGGCTTCTCGTCGTCGACCAGGAGGTGCCTGGGCGATCGTCATATGGTGGGTCGTGTAGGATTCGAACCTACGACCAATTGGTTAAAAGCCAACTGCTCTACCGACTGAGCTAACGACCCGGAAATTGTATTGGTCGGGGTAGAGAGATTCGAACTCCCGACATCCTGCTCCCAAAGCAGGCGCGCTACCGGACTGCGCTATACCCCGTTTTGGAAGTTGGCTCCGCGACCTGGACTCGAACCAGGGACCCAATGATTAACAGTCATTTGCTCTACCGACTGAGCTATCGCGGAACTTCACATTTCCAATCTCTGCGGCTTCGTCTTTCAGATTGCTGCTGCAGAGGCGCGCCATTTTACGTATGGCGAATCGGCTGTCAACCCCTCAAAAGCGATTTTATTCAGTGCTTTGCAGTTGGTGCGCCCGCTGCTATATCTGTGCCTCATCCGACATAACGCAGGACGCGCCGGCCGCAAGGCCCAGGCGACAGGGCCCATGAGCCGCCAAGATACGCCGCCCCCTCCCCGCCCAGTCGCCACGCTGGCCAACCGTGGCATCCAGCCACGCTTCGGCGACCTCGTACAGGGCTGTCGCAAGCTGGTGATGAATCAGCTTGCCGAGCACCTGACCGGCGTCTTCGCCCAGGTCGACGACACGCTCTTCGAATGCGCGGAAAAAGCCGAGAACAACCAGGTACAGACGCTGTTCTTCGACAGCATGCGCGAGATCCGTCGACAGCGACCGCAAATAGAACGCCTCTACCACCAGCGCATCGCCCAGCAGTTCGGCGACTTCATGGAGGGCCGCGAGCCCGAGGCGAAAGTCACCCAGTTGGATGCCGACCACCTTGAACTGGTGCAGAACGAGGTCTACGAAGAGAGCCTGCTGGTCACCAACATGGTCAGCAGGGTCAAGGCACGTTGTGCCCAGCCGCTGTTCGCCCTGGACCAGCGCCTGGCCCTGCTGAACAACGGCCGCAAGCTCGGCGAGGACAGCAATCCCTTCGGTCCCCAGGCCATCGCCCAGTCATTCCGCGATGCGCTGCAGAACATGCCGTTCCCCCTGCGCATCAAGACCATCCTTTATATGCTCTTCGATCAGCAGGTTATGCAGGGGCTGGATGGCCTCTACGAGGCCCTCAACAACCGCCTGATCGATGCTGGCGTGCTGCCCAACCTCAAGTACACCGCGCAACGCCAGGCCACTCCTGCCAAGCCCCAGCCCCGTGAGCCCGCTCCGCGCCCGGAATCACCCGCCCCCAGCGCACCCGGCCCGGCTGCGCCGCCGGCCGATCTTTCTGCACCACCGCCCCAGGAGCCCGGTGCGCTTTACAGCGGCTTGTCGGCGCTGCTCGAGGAGCATCGCCGGCTCAACCAGGAAGCCGGGGTCACCTTCACGGGCACGCCGAGCATCATCAGCTATGCCCCGCAGGGCGCAACACGGACCTACAGCGCGGCCGACCTGCTGGAGGCGCTGAACCGCTTGCAACAGCAGTCTGCCCACGATCTGGCGTCACGCTTGCAGCAACCCCAGCGGGTCGAGGGCCTGAAGGCGGACCTGCACCAGCAACTGGAAAGCCACAGCACGCAGCCGGGCCAACAGAAGGTGGCCGAACAGGAAGCGGACGTGATCGACCTGGTCGGCATGCTGTTCGACTTCATCCTCGACGACGACAGCCTGCCGGACACCTGCAAGACCGCCCTCTCCCACCTGCACACGCCCTATCTGAAGGTGGCGCTGCAGGACAAGGCGCTGTTCACCCAGCATCACCACCCGGCTCGCCGTCTGCTCAACACCATGGCCCAGGCCGGTGCGCTGTACGGCGGGGAAAGCGAGGAGAAAGGCCTGCTGGCGAAGATGCAGTGGGTGGTGGAACGGGTGATCCACGGCTTTGCCGGCGATCTCCAACTGTTCGACACCCTGCAGGACGAGTTCAACGAGTACGTCGCCACGCTGCGCCACAAGGTCGAATTGCGTGAACGCCGCGCAGTGGAGGCAGCCAAGGGCCGCGACCGCCTGCTGGAAGCCCGTCAACGCTCGGTTGACGCCATCGCGCGCCTTCTCGAAGGCCGCGAGCTGCCGAAGATCATCCGCCACTTCCTGGAACAGACCTGGAGCGATGTGCTGGTGTTCGTGCTGTTGCGCCACGGGGACGCCGGGGAGGAATGGCGACGCGCCTGCGAGGTGGCCGATCAGTTGGCCTGGAGCGGTACCCCGCTCGATGCCCGTGGGCGTGAACGTCTCCAGGGGCTGCGGGTCGGGATGCTGGAAGACCTGCGCAAGGGCCTGGAGCTGCTGGGCGGCTATCACGAGGACGGCATCCGCCGCCTGCTGCAGGACCTGGTGGCGTGCCAGCACGCCGTGCAGGGCAAGCAGCCGCAGGTTGCCGCACACCTCAACCCGGAACTGCCGAAAAGCCCGCTCAGCGAGATGCTGGGCGAAGACGCCGGCCTGGTCGAACGCCGCACAGTCGCCCTCTCAGCCCGTGCCCAGGCGCTGGTCAAGGAGCTGGAAAGCCTGGAGTTCAACACCTGGTTCGAGTTCGTCGAGGACGGCCAGAGCCGCACACTGAAGCTGTCCTGGTACAGCCCGACGACCCGCAATTACATGTTCGTCGACCACAGCGGCCAGCGCGTGGCGATCAAGCCGATCACCCAGTTGGCGCAGGACATGGAGCGCGGCAACGCACGCATCGTCGCCCCCGACCACAACGTACCGCTGATGGACCGGGCGCTGGGCGCCATCTACCGCGTCCTGCAGCGCTTCACCGGCCGCACCCCACGGGCCAACTGAGGAGCCACCATGGAAGACCGCCGTCATCACAGTCGCCATAACGCGGGCATCCAGGTGGAGGTCTACGACCTGCATTCCGGCAACCGCCTGGGCCGCGTGGTGGACCTCTCCCTGGATGGCTTCATGCTGTTCAGCGAAGCGCCGCTGGCCACCGACTCCGTCTGGGAGTGCCGCCTGGTCCCCGCCGAACCCGTGGACGGCATCACCGAAGTCCGCCTCGGCGCAGACTGCCTCTGGAGCCGCCCCGGCGCAGATGGCCAGCACGCCTGGGCGGGGTTCCACATCATCGACCTGGCGGAAGATCAGGCCAGGGCGCTGGAGGTGGTGTTGGGGCGGATCTGACCACTCCCCCAACAATCTCACCGCAGCAAGAAGCCCCGCTTCATGGGGCAGTCGAGGACTGCACACGAAGCGGGGCTTTTTTACAGGCCTTACCAGCAGTTGGCTACGGTCGCGCCTGCACCCGAAACACCTTTGACACCCCGACTATCCAGGGTGAGGTTGCCGCAGCTGTCAGCCGCTTGCCCCCCCTGAGGCTGAGCAGTCAGGATCACGCACCGGGCAATGGTCGTCCCCGCACAGGCGCCGGCATTGATGCTGTAGCGCCCGCTTTCGGAAATCACCGCCGCCCCCTGGGCTATTGCATTCCCGGAAGAGTCGCGGAAGGCAAGGCCATTGGTGCCCAGGTTGTTGGTGTAGGTCTGGTTCTGTGAGTAGAAACGCTCCTGGGCCTGCATGATCTGCATCATCGTAGCCTGGCCGTCACCGCGGCCGGTCCGCATCACATAGCTCTGGTAGCTGGGGTAGGCGATCGCGGCAATGATGCCGATGATCGCCACCACGATCAGCAATTCGACCAGGGTGAATCCCTTGGCTCTGGTCATCAGTTCTCTCTCCAGTAGAGGCCTTGGATGGCTTTGTTGGTCTCGCAGATTTCAGCACCATCGACGCAGCCCTTGTTGCTCGGATCGCCAAGGCAGGACTCCGCTCCGCACAGCAGGTCGACCGGCTTGTCATCACGCAGGATAGTCGCCGGTTTCGATGGAATACCACCGTGTGCCAGGTCGAAACTGCGCTTGGCGGTCTTGGTGCCATTGACGGTCTCGGTGAAGACTGCACTCGCATCCACCAGATTGAGGGCGTAGAAGCGACCACGACCAACGTCCGGCCCGCAGGTAGTGACCTGCTGGCCGCTGGGACGGAAGGTGGTGAACAACACGGAGCCTGCGAAGCTCACCGAGCTGGACAGCACTTTCTCGCCACTGGGGAAGCGAATGAACCAGCCGCTGCTCTGGGCCAAAAGAGTCGGGTTGGGGGTGTAGTTGTCGCCCGGTGTGAGTTGTGCGTACAGGGCGTTGATCTCGGTGCGCTTGGTCGGGATACCGGCGGCGGCGGCGGCACGCGCCTGCTCGATGAGGTAGTTGTAGGCCTCGAACTGGGTCAACGGTGGTGTGGCATCCGCAGCAGTGGCAGCAGCCAGATCGGTCGAGTTCAAGACGTTGGAGGTCGTATCGTAAGCACGGTCAGCCAATGCCTGCAGGTCCGCCTGAAGACCGGAGGCCTGCCCCGCCAACGCCACCCGCTCAGTTTCGAGGGTGCTCAGCAGGTTGGATTGAGTCACCAACGGCGAGCTCACAGCTTCCAGGTCTGTTTGGGTCTGCGCTTCGTTGGCAGCCAACAGGCCACTGCTGGTGGTACCGGCAGGGGCCGCTGGCAAGCCAGTGGGCAGCAGGTTGTCCAACGCGCTCTTGGCTGAACTCAGCTCCGCCAGTTTGCTGGCAGCCGTAGCCGCATCGCTCTGGTTGTAGGCTGTGACAACAGCGGCCTGAAGCGCAGCAATCTCAGCGATTTTCGCGTTGATCGCGGAGAGGTTCTGGATCAGCTCATCACGTACACCGTAAGCGGCCGAATTCTCATAGTTGCTGTTCAGCCCATCCAATTCAGACTCCAACGCCGTGGTATCCGAGCCCGCAGCCTTGGCGGCCGTGATCTGATCCTGCTTGGCAAGGATGGCGGTGTACTGATTGCTCAGCGACGTATCGTTCAGGGCAGCCGTGATCCTGGCTTGCAGAGTGCCGATGTTGCCCGTCGCCATGCTGTCGAGCTCCGATGCCTTGAACGCGCTGGCATCGGGGTTTGCCGCATTCAGGGCGTTCAACTGCGCCAGTGCGGACTGTGCCGCGACGACCAGGCCGTGAGACTGGGTCTGGCTACTGGCCTCCGCCGCATGCTCGGTCACGTAGGGATCGTTACGCAGGATGGTGTCGATGGCGGCCTGTTTCTGATTGATGGCGTTGTTGACTTCTACCAGGGAGTTCAGCTTGTCGGTGTAACCGATGCTGGCCTGGTAGCTTGCCAGGTTGGCACGCGCAGTGGCCTCCCTGGCGTTCAGCGCGTCGATTTCCGCCCGCTTGGCGTCGATCTGGTTCTGGATGTTCTGGGCCTGGGCACTCGTCAGGTTCACACTGCTGACATCGACCAGGTTGCTTTCGGTGACAGTGGTGTAGCTGGTCGGTGCGGCATACACACTCTTGTCACGGATGACATAGAAGCGATCCAGCGCCGCCTCGCTAAGCGGGTGGCCGCGATAACCCGAGCCGATGGAAATGGTGAAGTAAGTATCCCCGCCACGCTCCTTGATCAAGGCGACGTCGGGCTGATTGTAGAAGCGGCGGTTGTTGGTGGCGTCGGTTCCGCCCAAGGCAGCTACACGCCCCCCCGTGGCGAAGTCACTGGCTCCGCGGTTACCCGGCTTGATGTCGAAGCGGAAGATCTGGCCACGGGTGTCCGCTGTGAAGATGGTGTCGATCAGACCATCCCCGCCGATGTCGATCAGCGCCGGGTCCCCGGGGATGCTGTTGGTCATGGTCGAGAGCTTCAGGTTGGCATCGTTGTCGCCCGTAGGGCCGGCCATCCACAGCTTCTGACCGGTATTCGCATCCACGACGTACAGCGCGTTGCCGTAGCTGTCGCTTTTCGGGTTATCCGGGATCGCGTCGTTGTCCTGGTTGGTGTCGTAGCCCCCCGTGAAGATCAGCACTTCCTTGGCTTGGCCATTCCACTTGACCTTGGCGTACTTGGGCGTGGACCAGGTCTGGCCCAGGCGAGTGAAACCGGTGCTACCACCGGCACCACCACGGATGACCCACTTCAGCTTCGGCTGAATGGTGGAAGGATCGCCAAGCGTACTGGGCGTCATATCGAGGGCATAGTAATTGCGACCGCCCCTGCCCATGCCGGCATAGAGGGTCACGGTGGTGGCATTGCGGAACTGAGTGGTGGGATCGACGTTGCCGTAAGTGACCTTGAGGTCAAACTGGCCATCGATGCCGTACTTTTTGTTGGCGCTGCCCTTGGGGTCGTCGTAGTAAGCCTTGAGATTCGGCAACAACTCCTTGGGAATGAAAGAGAAAAGCTCTTCACCGGTCTCAGGGTTGATGGCACCAATAAAACCTTCATTGGTCCCGTAGAACAGCACGAGGCGATCTCCAGCGGTACCGGCCGCGATTCGCGAAATACTTTCATCGCTGCGATAGGCCACCACCTTCGGGGCGTTGTGCAGCACATCGCCAATCTGGGCACGCACAGAGCTGTCCGCCGGATCAGTACCCCGAGCCCAGGTCAGCAGATTGGTCTTGTACTCATTCGCCATGTTGGCATCGCCCAACATGGCCTTGGTCAAGGCACTGTTGCTGGTGGACAGCAGGTGGGCGCTGTTCGTCACGTTGACGGGCGAGTTATTGCCCGGCTCAAGATTGCTGCCTGTATAGGTGTAGAGCTTGCGACCGCTGGGATTGGTCAGACGCCCTGCAGCTCCACCGAGCGAAGCATTCTTGCCGTCCACCACAGCAGACCAGTAGCTCTGTGCACTGTCGAGGAAGAAGCCGGTCGAGCTGTCTACGGCATTGCGTCCGTTGACATCGCTAACCACCAGGTTGCCACTGGCATCCGAGGTCGCCTTGTACTTCTTCACATTGCCCAGCCAACGGGCGCCTTGGGCTGGGCGGAACAGGGCGTAATAGAGGTCATTGCGGTAGCCGAAGTTGCTGTATGCACTTACGGATACGGTGGGTGTGGTGAACGTCGTGTTCTCGGCAAGGATATCCACCAGGATGGAGCGCAACGAGGCAACAAGGCCTGACGTGTCGCTAGTGGTGTAGAACTTGCCCTGACCGAGAGCCGCCGTGTCGTTCAACAGGCGGGTATCGCTGATGTTGCCGAAGCCCACGGTGTAGGTGGAGATTGTCTGCTTGCCGGTAACGGAAGCCGGTCCGTTGTCGTTGTTGGCCAGCCATTCGGCAAGGCCAGGCATCCAGCAACCTGCACCAGCCTCACCATCAGTCGGGTAGCTTTTGCAGCGGGTGTAGATGCTGTTGGGCGTGCCGGTACCTACCAAAGATTCGATTGCGGAGTGGCTGCTGCTGTCACCGTTGGGCAGACCGTCGGTCAGAACGATGATGCTCGACTTCTGACAGGAGTTCTGGATGGGCGATCTATAGGTGGAGCCGGAATAGGATGCTCGATCGCTGTTCCACGGCGAAATCAACGCGGCCCCCTTCCTGTCTTCGATATAACCTCGTGATCGCAGGCCGTAAATGACACTGCTTCCACGCATGTACTGCGCCGCCTCATGGTAGGCCTCCAGAAGAGGAGTGGCGCCGCTTGCGTAATAGCTGTTCAGTTGGTTCTTGAAGGTATTGGCAACGGTGCCGGCCTGCTGAACCGGGACGTTGACGAAGCCCCCTTCGTTGTTGGAGCTGAAACGCACCAGGCCGATGTTCGAATCGTTGGAAAGTGCAAGCTCATCCACCAGTTGCCCAACAACTTGCTTGACGACCTGGATACGCGTGAGCTGTCCGTTGTTGACCCGATTGGTACGCGCCTCGGTACTGGTACACCAATCACGAGGGATGCCTTTGGAGGAGTAGTCAAGAGGCACCAAAGATCTACAGTTGGTTCCCGGGACCCCACTCTGCATCGACCCCGACGTGTCGATCACGAACATGATGTTGGGACGAACGCGTTGATCCGCCGGTAGATCACGGGTGGTGTAGATCTCGGTGTCATCGGCCAGCGCTGTGTTGAGCGATAGCGCCAGGTAGGTGAACGCAGAGGCGCCAAGGGCCAGCTTTCTGGTAACGCTCATGGGTCTATCCTCGGCGTCAGTTCAGGAACAGTTCAGTAACGGTGGGCAGGCCGGTCGGGGTGTAGAACACCGAGCCTTGCCAGTCGATCTTCAAGCCCAGGTTGGCAAAATCCGTGGGCTCGCCGCGCAGATACACCTTGGTCCGATCATTGATCTCAAAGCGTTGCGGGGCACAGGTCTGGCAAGCGGTACTGAGCACATACCCCTTGGCGGGCTCGCCGCTCTTGTTGGTCAGACTGAGAATCAACGTGGCACTTTCGATGTACTTCGGCGGTGTTTCATCGACCTCCTCTGCAACCCCATGCAAGGCGAAGCCGGAGACGAAAAGCGCAAGAAAAAGCGAGATCAAACGGTTCATATCCGGCCTCGATCACTTGAGGTTGAAAAAGACAAAGCCCTGGGCCTGGTCAGAGAGGGCACCACCGACCTTGGCCTGCGCCCGAACTTCATACTGCTCACAGCTGTAGTTACCAAAGGAGTAGCCCTTGCCGAAGGTGGCGCAATCCAATTGACCGACGCTGCGCAATGTATTCACTTGTGCGTTATCCCCAGTGGTGGGAACGGTGACTTGTGCCGCCAGGGAAATGCGCTTCTTCAGTTCAGGGAAACGAGTCAGGGCATTCTTCCAGCTCGGATCGGTTGCCTCGTCACTGTCAGAGTTAGAGGCGGCTGCATTCTTGGCCGAAATCAGCGGCTGACGGTTCGCCACCGCACCAAACCGAAGCAAATGCGAGCGAATCTCGGTTTGCCCTTGCTGGTAAGCGGTATTGCGGAACTGGTTGCTGCTGGCCATGCGTTCGTCATTGGTTGCGAAGCGAACAGCAGTGATGCCCGCAGCGGTCAGCACAACAAGGAAAATGAGCGCAACGATCAAGGTGGCGCCTGCCTGGCGTTGCAGCGGTCGAAGGGACTGCATATGAACGTTTCCTAGAGATTCTTGAACTGAACGGTGGTGGTGAATACCTGGCGCGCACGACCGTCGTTGGAGGAAAACGGTGCGGCATCCAACAGGTAGTAGTTCCGCTGGACAGGGGCCGGGTTCAGGACATCAACGGAGTTGGCCAACACGGCGATACGAACGGCGACGACCTTACCCCAGTTGCTGACGCGATCCGCCGAGACGTACTGATTCACGCTCTGGGAATTTCCCCCGGTAGTAATGCCGTAGAGAACCTGAAGGGAGTCAATGCCATCGATAAGGCGCTGCCCGGCACTGAGGGCAGCGTTGGTAGTCCGATTGAATGACTTGCATCCCAGTGCTGCCGTGGGGTTATCCGCGTCCGCTGGAATGATGTAGAAGGTGTTGACCACCAGATTGTTGTCAGGCACCACAGCACCGGCACAGTCGCGCTTGGCCCCATCAATGATCGGTGGCTCGAAAGTGAACCCCACTACATCCGCGCCATTGCCGCTTCCATTCACAGCGCAGGGGTTGTTGCCGCTGTTACCGACACCGCAGACCGTTCTTTCCACTGGGAAGGGGCGGTCAAGCGTGGAGCCTGGAGAGGTGTAGCCAGCCTGGCGAGCGCTCTGGGTAATGAACTCCAGCGCGAACCGCCCGTTCTCCTGCAACTTCGCCATGGCATCGTTGGTGGCAAACGTCTGCTTGCTTGAAATGAAGACCTGAATGATGCCCAGCAGCAGGATCAGGCCCAGGGTCAGGCCGATCATCAGCTCGACCAGGCTCAGGCCGCGTTGGCGCTGAAGGGTAATGGCGGAATGCTTGCTCATCGTTGTACCTGCGCGCTGCTGGTCAGGTTTTCCCCGGCCGGGTCCTTGCTGGCCTTGCTCTGCCAGGTCGCCGTGATACTCAGTTGGGTTCCGGACGCGACAACAGCGAGGGGCTGGGTACCGCTTGCTGCCAGCCCAAGAAAGTCGCGACTGGTGTATCGCCCTGAAGCTGCAGTTGCGTTGGCACCGTATGCGGTTGTTCCGCTGTATGAACACTGGGCTTCCCAGCGGTCATAAGCCGCCATCTGGGCAGCCGAGCAATTGGTTCCGTTCACCTTGGCACCCGTGATGGGGTCGTAGTAGTCACTGCAACGCTGGGCCGGCAGGTTGGAACAGTTCGGGGCCGCGGTGTAGTCGCTGGTACCAGCCTCCTGGTTTGCGCGGATGCGCTCCGCCAGGTCCTGTACGACCCAGGTCGCCTGGGTTCGCTGGTTACTGTCCCCGGAACTCTGCAGTGCACTGAGCTGGAGTGCCGCGAAACCCAGCAGGCCGACAGCGAAGATGAGGAGAGCGATCAGCACCTCGATCAACGAGATCCCCGCCTGATTGGAAACCTTATCAACAGGACGCATCGCGGTTCACCTTCTTGATCGAAGCCTTGCCCATGGCATTGAGAGAGACACAGCGTGCGCTGCCGTCATTGTCCTGCAGGCGTTCCGAGGTCACCTTGAAGGACTGGGCGCTGATGCCTGACAACAACGTTCCATCGCGTCGGAACGTCAGTTTGTTGGTGGACTGCAGGTACGGTGCGTTGATGGTGACATCCGTAGCCCCCTGGAAGGTACGAATCACATCGGCACTCGCACAGTTGCCGATGCTGGCAGGCCCTACACACCAGCCATCGGTCCAACCGCTCTCGCTGTTGGTCATCGGCAGCACCACCACGTTGGCATTGAGCTTGGTGGCCTCGATGCGGGCCACAGCCAGGGCATTCATCAGCTCACTGGCCTGCCCGGACACCCGCTGCCGAACGATGAACCCCCCCATTGCAGGTAAGGCAATTGATGCAACGATCCCCATGATGACAATGGTCACCAAGAGCTCGATCAAACTGAATCCACGTATACGTTCCATGAGTACTTCCTCTGCGCAGGCTGTAAGCTAGCGAGCCGAAACTCCAACCTCAAACAGCATGGGATGGCCGGCGTGGAGGAGCGTACGAGCGGCTGTCGTACGGGGATGCGGCTATTCGCCGCCGTGTCCAGTGCGCACCCGGCCTTGGCGGTTGATGATAATCCGCCGCTCGATTTGAGATGTTGATGCACTTACTAGAAACGTGCCGTTGCTGGTGAATGTCAGGCCACTGCCATTGAAGTGGACGGATCGCTTGTTACCCGCCCCGCCCCAATGGAGATCGACACCTGGAGGTACATCCAGCAGCGAGATCAGGTGATCCTGGGAAGCCAGCATCCGATGCCCATCATCATCGAAGAAGGTGCTCAAGACGCTGCTCCAGTTGCGGGTGCATCGCCCATGGCTATCGAGAGGGCAGAGCGTTACACGGCGCCCTTCGGTAAGCGCGAGATGGCGAGCCTGATGAACAGCATGGGCAAGGTCACGGCTGAATCCTGCAACTCGGTGTCCCATCATCCAAGACAGGCAGTTGGGCAGGGACATCACGATGATGCTCGCCACCAGCACAAGAGAGATCAGTTGGGAAACCAAGCCCATTCCACGATTCTTACGTTCCATTTTTCCTTGCTCCAATTCCATGGAGTGACTCAATAGTCAGGAGGTCTTCGTGTCAGTCCTTGTAGTAGGCGGTGGGGTCATTGGGCTTCTCACTGCCCTGGAGCTGGCCAGTGCCAGCGAAGTCACACTCGTCGAGCGTTCGGACGTGGGACGCGAGGCCTCCTGGGCCGGAGGCGGAATTGTATCCCCCCTCTATCCCTGGCGTTACAGCGCTGCGGTGACGGCCTTGGCTCATTGGTCGCAGGACTTCTACCCAGGCCTTGGGGAGAAACTGCTGAAGGCCACCGGCCTCGATCCGGAGGTGCACACCACCGGCTTGTACTGGCTGGATCTGGATGACGACACCGAGGCTCTGGAATGGGCGCGCCGTGAAGGGCGCCCGCTTCACGCAGTGGACATGGCCTCCGTGCATCGGCAGGTGCCGCCGCTAGGGGCAGGCTTCGAACGGGCCATCCACATGCCGGGCGTGGCCAACATCCGCAACCCGCGTCTCGCGAAGTCGCTGCGTGCTGCGCTTCTGGCGCTTCCCAACGTCAAGCTCCATGAGCAGACGGGGATCGACAGTTTCATCGTCGAAGGGGAGAAGGTCGTCGGCGTCAGGATCGGCCATGAAGAACTCCGCGCCGACCGCGTGATGCTCTGTGCAGGCGCCTGGAGCGGCGAGCTGCTCGCAACGCTAGGCCTCTCGCTGCCGGTCGAGCCGGTGAAGGGGCAGATGATCCTCTACAAGTGCGAGCCAGACTTCCTGCCCAGCATGGTGCTGGCCAAGGGGCGTTATGCAATCCCGCGCCGGGATGGCCACATTCTCGTGGGCAGCACCCTGGAGCATGAGGGGTTCGACAAGACGCCTACCGATGTGGCACGGGAGAGCCTCCAGGCTTCTGCGGAGGAGCTGATTCCTGCGCTGGCCAGACAGCCCATCGTCGGGCACTGGGCGGGGTTGCGGCCGGGTTCGCCCGATGGCATCCCGTTCATCGGGCCGGTACCGGGGTTCGAGGGGCTCTGGCTCAACTGCGGACACTACCGCAACGGGCTGGTTCTGGCGCCGGCCTCCTGCCGACTGTTGGCGGACCTCATGCTGGGGCGCGAGCCGATTGTCGACCCCACCCCCTACGCGCCCAGCGCTCGCCTTTGACCTGTCCGGGGATCAGTCGATCCCCAGCTTCTTCAGCCTGTAACGCATGGAACGGAAGGTCAGCCCAAGACGCTGGGCTGCTGCCGTGCGGTTCCAGCGGGTCTCCTCCAGGGCCTGCATGATCAGCTTGCGCTCGATCTCCTCGAGGTAGTCCTCGAGGTTGTCGATCTTGGCAAGGTCTGCCTCGCCGCCCTCTGCCGCGCCAGCAGCTTCGGTGAAGCGCAGGTCATGGGGCTGGATCTGGTCGTTCTCACACAGGGTGTAGGCCCGCTCCAGCATGTTCTCCAGCTCGCGCACGTTGCCGGGAAAGCGATAGGTCTTGAGCTTCTCCAGCGCATCACGGGTAAGGGTCGCGGCCGGCAGCGAGCAGGCGTCTGCCAGGCGCTTGAGCATCACGTCCGCCAGGCGGGGAATGTCTTCGCGGCGCTCACGCAACGGCGGCACCCCCAGTTCGATCACGTTGAGCCGGTAGAACAGGTCCTGACGGAATCGCCCGGCAGCCACCTCGGCAGCCAGGTCCTTGTGAGTGGCACTGAGGATGCGCACGTCCACCACCACTTCCTGCTGGCCACCGACGGCACGTACCGCCTTCTCCTGAATGGCCCGCAGCAGCTTGACCTGCATGGGCAACGGCAGGTCCGCCACTTCGTCGAGGAACAGGGTGCCGCCATGGGCAGCCTGGAACAGGCCCTGCTTGTCCTCGATGGCGCCGGTGAAGCTGCCTTTCTTGTGGCCGAAGAATTCGCTCTCCATCAGCTCCGACGGAATGGCACCGCAGTTCACCGGCACGAAGGGGTGACTGGCGCGCGGGCCTTGCTCATGGATGAGCCGTGCGACCAGTTCCTTGCCGCTGCCCGACTCGCCGCTGATGTAGACGGGCGCCTGGCTACGGGCAAGCTTCTGTATCTGGTTGCGCAGCGCCCGCATGGGGGGCGATTCGCCCAGCAAGCGGCTGTCGACGCTGGCCTCTTCGTCCGATTCGCCGCTGCGCAACCGCAGGGCGGTCGCTACCAGTTCACGGAGGCGACCGAGATCCACCGGCTTGGTCAGGAAGTCAAAGGCGCCGGCCTTGAGGGCGTTGATAGCGGTATCCAGGCTGCCGTAGGCCGTGATCATGGCCACCGGCACCTGGGGGTGGCGCTGCTGGATGTACTGCACCAGCTCCTGCCCGGTGCCATCGGGCAGGCGCATGTCCGTCAGGCAGAGATCGAACGGTTCACGGGCCAGCCACTCGCGCGCTTCCTTGACGTTGCGCGCGCTGCGGGTGTCCAGCTTCATCCGGCCGAGGGTGATCTCCAGCAGTTCGCGGATATCGGGCTCGTCATCGACGATCAAGGCTCTCTGTCGGGTCATGGTCAACTCAGTTTTCGCGGATGGGCGAAGGTGATGCGGAAACAGCTGCCGCCGCCTTCGCGGGGTCGATAGTCAAGGCGAGCCTGGTTGCTTTCGCACAGCTCGCGGGAGATGTACAGGCCGAGCCCGGTGCCCTTGTTCTCCGTGGTGTGGAAGGGCTCGAACAGGTGGTGGAGCTGCTCCTCGGCGACACCGGGGCCGTCGTCCATCACTTCCAGTATGGGCAGGTCGCTCTCGGCGTCACGGAAGAGCTTCAGCCAGACCTGCCCCTGGCGATGCTTCTGCGCGCTGTAACGCAGGCCGTTCTGCACCAGGTTGGTCAGCACCTGGGTGAGCTGGTGGGGGTCCATGCGGGTCTGGATGCTGCCCGGGTTGGTTTCCAGGTGAAGGGTCTGCCCCACCGGTGAGGCGCTGCGGAACTCGCTGGCGAATCGGTGCAGCCAGTACTTGAGATCCAGCAGTTGGGGCTCCGACTGGCGCCGCCGCGATAGTTGCAGAACATTCTCGATGACGAGGTTCATCCGCCGGGAATGGTCCTGGATGATCTGCGCCAGGCGGCGGTCGGGTCCCTCCAGCGCTTCGGACTCCTGCAACAACTGGGCAGCATGGCTGATGGCACCCAGGGGGTTGCGGATCTCATGGGCGATACCGGCGGTCAGCCGGCCCAGGGAAGCCAGCTTCAGTTGCTGCGCCTGCTGAGCGATCTGCGAGATGTCGTCGAGGAATATCAGCGTGTCCAACTGCTCACCACGCTGCAACTGGACGAAGCTGGGCTGCAGCACTGTGCCATCGGGTATCGGTTGCAGGCTCTGGGGACGCAAGGTCGGGTTGTCCCACCATTGCTCCAGGCGCGCGAGCAGTTCCGGACAGTATGGCCCGAGGGGGCGTCCCGCCAGCCCGTCATGCCCCAGCATCGCCTGTGCGGCCTGGTTGGCCAGCAACACCCGGTGGCGGCTGTCCAGCACCAGGATGCCCGTGCGCATGCGCTGCAGGATGAGCGCGTTGAGCGCCTCCAGATTGGCAACATCGGCCGCACGCTGCTCGGCCAGGGTCTCGCTCAACTGCAGACGTCGACTGATGCCCTGCACGAACAGGGCGCCTGCAAAGCACAGCGCACCGAGCGCGCCGGCCTGTACATACTGGTTGGCCGCTTCCGGGCGGGACAAGCTCAGGTAGAAGGTCAGGTAGATCATCCCGATGGCGGCAACAGCGGCGATCAGCAGCCCGATACGCCCACGCAGCAGGATGTTGGCAATGGCCACCGCAACGATGATCAGGTTGCCGATGCCGCTGGGCGAACCGCCCGCTGCATAGAAGATGCAGGACAGCAGAATGACGTCCACCAGCGCCAGGCTGAACACCTGCAGCATGTGCTGGGGGCGGCGGACCATCAGCGCAATGAGGATGTTCAGCAGCAGGTAGAACCAACTGGCATTGCGGAAAAGCTGTACGCGAGCCAGGTCCAGCAGCTCGCTGTCCAGCTCGATGGAAATCAATCCGACCAGCACCAGGCCGATGAGCAGGCGGTACAGGTTGTAGAGGCGGAAGATCCGTCGGATCTGATTGCTCGCCAGGGAGGGCGAATCAGTGCTCGCCACTGGCCGGGCCTTGCTCGAGGTGCGCCTGACTGCAGTACCAGCGCTGGGCACTGGGCAGGGCTTCGGACTGGGGAACGTGGACACCGCAATGGGCGCAACGAACCATGGGGCTGGCTGCCGGCTCGGCGGGCGGGGCCTCCTGGCGGGGCGGGCGAGCCTTCATGCGGCGCCATACCCACACGGCAGCAAAGATGACAGCAATCCAGAAGATCAGGCGCAGCATGCGTCGAACTCGAGTGTCCGGGGAAAGGCCAGCAGTTTAAGCCAAGGCCTTTCCCCGCGCCCAGCCGCTAAAGGCAGTGCTGTGCACTGAGTTCCTTACAGGCATGAAAAAAGAGGCCCGCAGGCCTCTTTTTCTCATCCATCCGCCTCAGTCGAAGAGGCCGAAGGTCATGTAGCTGAACCAGGAGCGCTTCTTGCCGCCCGTGTCGCCACCGGCCGAGGCGTTCTCGGGCTGCAGCTCATCGGGGATTTCTTCCTTGGCGTCTTCGTACTGCTTGATCACGTCCTGGTTGGCGCGAGTCTGGCCAGGGGGCAACGGCGCTTCGCTCTCGATCAGGCCGAGGGTGGCCTTGGCCAGCCAACTGCGGTTGTCGGCCTCATCCTCACGCGGTACGAACTGGCCATCGACCAGGCTCGGGTGCTCGGGGTAGTTCAGTTTCAGGGTTTCCAGGCTGGTGGCGGCCAGGTCATCCAGCCCCAGGCGCTGGTAGGACTCCACCATCACCGCCAGGCCATCGCCCACCGCCGGTGTGCCCTGGAAGTTTTCCACCACGTAGCGACCACGATTGCCGGCGGCGACATAGGCCTGGCGGGTCAGGTAGTAGTGGGCGACATGGATTTCATAGGCGGCCAGCAGGTTGCGCAGGTAGACCATGCGCTGCTTGGCATCCGGCGCGTAGCGACTATGGGGGTAGCGGCTGGTCAGTTGGGCGAATTCGTTGTAGGAGTCGCGGGCGGCACCCGGATCACGCTTGGTCATGTCCAGCGGCAGGAAGCGCGCCAGCAGGCCACGATCCTGCTCGAAGGAGGCCAGCCCCTTCAGGTAGTAGGCGTAGTCGACGTTGGCATGCTGCGGGTGCAGACGGATGAAACGCTCGGCGGCCGATTTGGCGGCCTCCGGCTCGACATTCTTGTAGTAGGCGTAGATCAGCTCAAGCTGGGCTTGCTCGGCATAGCGCCCGAAGGGGTAGCGGGACTCAAGGGCCTTGAGCTTGGCAACGGCACTGGAATAGCTCTTGTTGTCCAGGTCGGACTGAGCCTGCTGGTACAGCTCGGACTCGCTCAGGTTCTCGTCGACCACTTCTTTGGAGGAACACGCGGCGGTGAGGGCGAGAATGGCGATCAGCAGCAGGTGTTTCACTTGCATGGTGGCTTGCGTCCCTGTGACGGTCCGCTGTCTTGGGCGGAGCCGTCCTGTTATGATGGGCGCCCTGGGCTTTCCCAGGACAAAGACGCCGTATTTAACCACAAGCGCGTGGCCGAAACCAAAGGCTGCGCCCCGCCGTTTTCGAGCATGCCCCCGACCAATAAACAGGCCATCCAACTGAGTGCCGAGGTGCCGTCCGATTTGGGCGGGCAACGCCTGGACCAGGTTGCCGCACAACTCTTCGACGAACACTCCCGCTCCCGCCTGTCCGCCTGGATCAAGGAAGGGCGACTCACCGTGGACGGCCAGGTGCTCCGCCCCCGCGACACCGTCTATGGCGGCTCCGTGCTGGCGCTCGATGCCGAACTGGAGTCCCAGGGCGAGTGGGTGGCCCAGGACATCGAGCTGAACATCGTCTACGAGGACGACCACCTGCTGGTGCTGGACAAGCCCGCCGGCCTGGTGGTGCACCCGGCGGCCGGCCACATGGACGGCACCCTGCTCAACGCCCTGCTGCACCATGCCCCCGACCTAGCCAACGTGCCCCGGGCCGGCATCGTGCATCGCCTCGACAAGGACACCACCGGCCTGATGGTGGTGGCCAAGACCCTCGAGGCCCACACCAAGCTGGTCGCCCAGTTGCAGGCCCGGACCGTCAGCCGCATCTATGAGGCCATCGTCGTCGGTGTGATCACCGCCGGTGGCAAGGTCGACGCGCCCATCGGCCGCAGCTCCCAGCAGCGCCAACGCATGGGTGTGGTGGCCGGTGGCAAGCAGGCCGTCAGCCACTACCGCGTGCTGGAGCGGTTCCGCTCCCACACCCACACCCGGGTCAAGCTGGAGACCGGCCGCACGCACCAGATCCGCGTGCACATGGCCTACATCAACCACCCGCTGGTGGGGGACCCGGTCTATGGCGGCCGCTTCCGCATCCCGCCGGCTGCGAGCCCGACCCTGGTACAGACCCTCAAGGAGTTCCCCCGCCAGGCGCTGCATGCCCGTTTCCTGGAACTCGACCACCCGGAAACCGGTGATCGCATGAAGTGGGAATCCCCGCTGCCCGATGACTTCGTCTGGCTGCTGACCCTGCTGCGGCAGGACAACGAGTCCTTCGTCTGATGACGGACTGGCTCACGCCCGACTGGCCCGCCCCCGCGCGGGTCAGGGCCTGCGTGACCACCCGCGCCGACGGCGTCAGCCTTCCGCCCTACGACAGCTTCAACCTTGGCGACCACGTCGACGACGACCCCACCGCCGTCGCCAGCAACCGCCTCAAGCTCACGACCACCCTCGGCTGCCAGCCCGCCTGGCTCAGCCAGGTACACGGCATCCGCGTGGTCGAAGCCGATCCCACCCGCGTAGAGACGGCAGACGCCAGCTGGAGCCAGGCCCCCGGCATCGCCAGCCTGGTGATGACCGCTGACTGCCTGCCCGCGCTCTTCTGCAACCGCGACGGCACCCGTGTCGCAGCCGCTCATGCAGGTTGGCGCGGCCTGGCAAACGGGGTGCTGGAGGCCACGCTGGACGCCCTGGCCACACCAGCAGACCAGATCCTGGTCTGGCTCGGCCCGGCCATCGGCCCGGACGCCTTCGAAGTCGGCCCGGAGGTTCGCGAAGCCTTCATCGCCCAGCACGCCGAAGCAGACACCGCCTTCCGCCCCAGCGCAAACGCCGGCCGCTACCTGGCGGACATCTACGCCCTGGCACGCATCCGCCTCGCCGCACGCGGCATCACCGCCGTCTACGGCGGCGGTTTCTGCACCGTCAGCGACCCGCGCTTCTACTCCTATCGCCGCGCCTCCCGCACCGGGCGCTTCGCGAGCCTCGTCTGGCTGGCCGATTGAGCCGCTGACCTGCATCAAGGCCGGGCACCTTGAATCGCCCAGAATCGTCCTTATCTACACTGCATCCCGGCGAGCTCATCGTCTTCGGGGCGCTCATCGCCCCAGCCCGCCCCTAGAGGAAGGACTGCCCCCATGCGCATAGATCGACTGACCAGCAAACTCCAACTGGCGCTGTCCGACGCCCAATCCCAGGCCGTCGGCCACGACCACTCGGCCATCGAGCCGCTGCACCTCATGCTCGCCCTGCTCGACCAGCAGGGCGGCTCCATCAAGCCTCTGCTGATGCAAGTCGGCTTTGACGTTGCCGCCCTGCGGGCTGGCCTGACCAAGGAACTCGACGGCCTGCCGAAGATCCAGAACCCCACTGGCGACGTGAACCTGTCCCAGGACCTCGCCCGCCTGCTCAACCAGGCCGACCGCCTGGCCCAGCAGAAAGGCGACCAGTTCATCTCCAGCGAACTGGTGGTATTGGCCGCGATGGACGACAACACCCGCCTGGGCAAGTTGCTGCTCGGCCAGGGCGTCACCCGCAAGGCCCTGGAGAACGCCATCGCCAACCTGCGCGGCGGCCAGGCCGTGAACGACCCCAATGTCGAGGAAGCCCGCCAAGCCCTGGACAAGTACACCGTCGACCTCACCAAGCGCGCCGAAGACGGCAAGCTCGACCCGGTGATCGGCCGTGACGACGAAATCCGCCGCACCATTCAGGTCCTGCAGCGCCGCACCAAGAACAACCCGGTGCTGATCGGCGAACCCGGCGTCGGCAAGACCGCCATCGCCGAAGGCCTTGCCCAGCGCATCATCAACGGTGAAGTGCCCGATGGCCTGAAGGACAAGCGCCTGCTGGCACTGGACATGGGTGCCCTGATCGCCGGCGCCAAGTTCCGCGGCGAGTTCGAAGAGCGCCTCAAGGCTGTACTCAACGAACTGTCCAAGCAGGAAGGCCGCGTCATCCTGTTCATCGACGAGCTGCACACCATGGTTGGCGCCGGCAAGGCCGAAGGCGCCATGGACGCCGGCAACATGCTCAAGCCGGCCCTGGCCCGTGGCGAACTGCACTGCGTCGGCGCCACCACCCTGGACGAGTACCGCCAGTACATCGAGAAGGACGCTGCCCTGGAGCGCCGCTTCCAGAAAGTCCTGGTGGACGAGCCCAGCGAGGAAGACACTATCGCCATCCTCCGTGGCCTGAAGGAGCGCTACGAGGTGCACCACGGCGTGACCATCACCGACGGCGCCATCATCGCCGCCGCCAAGCTCTCGCACCGCTACATCACCGACCGCCAGTTGCCGGACAAGGCCATCGACCTGATCGACGAAGCCGCCAGCCGCATCCGCATGGAGATCGACTCCAAGCCCGAAGCCCTCGACCGCCTCGACCGCCGCCTGATCCAACTGAAGATCGAGCGCGAGGCCATGAAGAAGGAAGAGGACGAGGCCGCCATCAAGCGCCTGGCCAAACTGGAGGACGACATTCTCAAACTGGAGCGCGAGTACGCCGACCTGGAGGAAATCTGGAAATCGGAGAAAGCCGAAGTCCAGGGCTCCGCCCAGATCCAGCAGAAGATCGAACAGGCCCGCACCGAACTGGAGGCCGCCCGTCGCAAAGGCGACCTGAACCGCATGGCCGAACTGCAGTACGGCATCATCCCCGACCTGGAACGCAGCCTGCAGATGGTCGACCAGCACGGCAAGCCGGAAAACCAGTTGCTGCGCAACAAGGTGACCGACGAGGAAATCGCCGAGGTCGTCTCCAAGTGGACCGGCATCCCGGTAGCCAAGATGCTCGAAGGCGAGCGCGACAAGCTGCTGCGCATGGAAGACGAGCTGCACAAGCGCGTCATCGGCCAACATGAAGCCGTGGTCGCCGTGGCCAACGCCGTGCGCCGCTCCCGCGCCGGCCTGTCCGACCCGAACCGCCCCAGCGGCTCCTTCCTGTTCCTCGGCCCGACGGGCGTGGGCAAGACCGAGCTGTGCAAGGCCCTGGCCGAATTCCTCTTCGACACCGAGGAAGCCCTGGTGCGCATCGACATGTCCGAGTTCATGGAGAAACACTCCGTGGCCCGCCTCATCGGTGCCCCTCCGGGTTACGTCGGCTACGAGGAAGGCGGCTACCTGACCGAAGCCGTGCGTCGCAAGCCCTACTCCGTCGTGCTGATGGACGAAGTGGAGAAGGCCCACCCGGACGTCTTCAACATCCTCCTGCAGGTGCTGGAAGACGGCCGCCTGACCGACAGCCACGGCCGCACCGTCGACTTCCGCAACACCGTGGTGGTGATGACCTCCAACCTCGGCTCCGCGCAGATCCAGGAGCTGGTGGGCGACCGTGAAGCCCAGCGCGCGGCGGTGATGGATGCCGTCAGCAGCCACTTCCGCCCCGAGTTCATCAACCGGATCGACGAAGTGGTGGTGTTCGAGCCCCTGGGCCGCGACCAGATCGGCGGCATCGCCAGCATCCAGCTGCAACGCCTGCGCAAACGCCTGGCCGAACGCGACCTGAGCCTGGAGCTGAGCCCGGAAGCCCTCGACAAGCTGATTGCCGTTGGCTACGACCCGGTCTACGGCGCCCGCCCGCTCAAGCGCGCCATCCAGCGCTGGATCGAAAACCCCCTGGCCCAGCAGATCCTCGCCGGCCAGTTCGCCCCGGGCGTCACCATCCACGCTCGGGTCGAAGGGGAAGAGATCGTCTTCGACTGATCCATCGCCCCCACGCCGCCCATCCCTGATGGGCGGCATTTCTCATGGGCAATGAAAACGGGGGCCGAAGCCCCCGTTTTTTA
>NZ_LXJQ01000045.1:0-55050 GCF_001728925.1 Pseudomonas sp. 1D4 | reverse complement strand
GGGGCCGCCCCGCCGCTGCTGGGCTGGGTCGCCGTCACCGGCCACGTCTCTGCCGAGCCGCTGCTGCTGGTGCTGATCATCTTCGCCTGGACCCCGCCGCACTTCTGGGCCCTGGCCATCCACCGCAAGGCCGAATACGCCAAGGCCGACATCCCCATGCTCCCGGTCACCCATGGCGAGCACTACACCAAGGTGCACATCGTCCTCTACACCCTGGTGATGTTCGCCGTCAGCCTGCTGCCCTACGCCATCCACATGAGCGGACTGCTCTACCTGGCCTGCGCCGTGCTGCTCGGCGGGCGCTTCCTGCACTGGACCTGGATGCTCTACCGCGACAGCCGACCGCACGCCGCCATCGGCACCTTCAAGTACTCTATCGCCTACCTTTTCCTGCTCTTCATCGCCTTGCTGCTGGATCACTACCTGCTGCTGGCGGTCTGAGCCCTCGGGCCCTGAGCAGGTTCTGATGCATCGCCCCTTGCGCCCGACGCCGTGAGGGGCAGGCTGCATCACCGCGTTCGGACGAGCCCCGGCCCACCGGGCCTGATAGGCTTGCCGGCACCGCCCATTCCAAGCGAAGAGCAACCATGACCCGCGTGCAGAAAACCGTCTTCATCCTCATCGCCCTGGTGGCCCTGGTCCTGGGCCTGACCGTGAACAAGGTGCTCAACGGCCAGCGCCAGGCCGACCCCACCCGCCTGCTCGACGCCGGCATCGTCCTGTTGCCCCAGCCGCGCACCGTGCCTGCCATCAGCCTGACCGACCAGGATGGCAAGCCGATCGCCATGAACGAACTGAAGGACAAATGGAGCCTGCTGTTCTTCGGCTACACCTTCTGCCCCGACATCTGCCCCACCACCCTGGCGCAGATGCGCGAGCTCAAGGGCCTGCTGCCCGAGGCCGCGCGTGATCGCGTGCGCATCGTCATGGTCAGCGTCGACCCCAACCGCGACACCCCGCAGCAGCTCAAGCAGTACCTGGGCTACTTCGACCCGGCTTTCCTCGGCGCCACCGGCGAGCTGGCCAGCATCCAGAAGCTGGCCAACGCCGTCAGCATCCCGTTCATCCCGGCCGACACCAGCAAGGAGAACTACACCGTCGACCACAGCGGCAACCTGGTGGTGATCGGCCCGGACGGCACCCAGCGTGGCTTCATCCGCGCCCCGCTGAACAACCAGAAGCTCAAGGAACAACTGCCGGTGCTGGTGACCCCGGCCAGTTGATTCCGTATCGCTTTCTTATTTGAAATTGATTCTCAATAAATCTAGGATGGCGCTCCCTTCACCTGCCAAAGCCAGGGAGCGCGCTTGTTGGAGCCCGATCTCAAGAGCCTGTTCATCCAGCACGCCAAGGCCCTTCGCAGCCTGCTGACGCGCAAGGTACGGGACCCGCAACTGGCCGCCGACCTGGTGCAGGAAAGCTTCCTGCGCCTGGCCGAGCAACGCGGCAAGGACGCCATCGACAACGGCCCCGCCTACCTCTACCGCACCGCCCACAACCTGCTGGTGGACCATGTGCGCCAGCAGGCCCGCCGGCGCACCGACCTGGTCCCCCAGGAAGCCCTGTACGAGATCGTCGAAGACGCCCCGCCCCTGGACGAACAGGCCGCCGCCGAGCAGCATCGGCGCCGCCTGCGCGAAGCCCTGGCCGAGCTGCCGCCGCGCACCCGCGAGATCTTCCGCCTCAACCGCCTGCACGGCCTGACCCACGCCGAAGTGGCGCGCCAGTTGGATATCTCCGACAGCTCGGTGCAGAAGCACCTGGCCAAGGCCCTCGCCCACGTCATGCAGCGCCTGCAGGACGGCCCGCGGAGCAACTGACGGATGGTTTACGGTGAATGGCGTCCCCGAACGTCAGCCTTCCTATAACGAGAAACGAGAGACCGACGTGATCAGCCAGCACCTGCGGGAGCAGCAAATACGCGAGGAAGCCGCCGACTGGGCGGTACGTCTCAGCCAGGGCGACCCGGACCCGGCAACGGCCGAGGCCCTGGCGCGCTGGTGCCAGGCCGACCCGCGCCACCCCGAGGCGCTGGCCTTCGCCCAGGCCACCTGGGACGCCCTCGGCCAACTGGCCGACGAGCCGGCTGCCAGCGACCCGCCGCGCCGCCGTGGACCCCGGCAGACCGCACGCCCCACCACCCGCTCGCGCCGTCGCTGGCGCTGGGCCAGCGGGGTCGCCGCGCTGCTGCTGGTGACGGTGCTCGGCGTGGACGTGGGCCGTCCGCTGCTGCTGCCCCTGCTGGCCGACCACGCCTCCGGCACGGGCGAAGTGCGCCGGGTCACCCTGCCCGACGGCAGCGAGGTGGAGCTGGACTCCCGCAGCGCCATCGACGTCCTCTACAGCGACGGCGAGCGGCGCGTCCGCCTGCTGGCCGGGGAAGCCTGCTTCAGCGTCGCGCCCATGGGGGGTGACGAGCGCCGGCCCTTCGTGGTGGAAAGTGCCGGTGGCACCACCCGCGCCCTCGGCACCCGCTTCCTGGTGGGGGAGCGTGGCCATGGGGCCTGGGTCGGCGTGCTCGAACACAGCGTCGCGGTGAACCTCGAAGGCGTTCCCGGTGAACGGGTACTGAGCGAGGGGCAGAGCGCCCGCTACGACCGCACCCAGGGCATCCAGCCCCTGCTCGGGCTCGACCTGCAGCGGGCCAGCAGCTGGCGGCGCGGGGTACTGGTGTTCGACCGGGTGCCCCTGGCCGAGGTGGCCGAACAGCTCAACCGCTACCGCACCCGCCGCCTGGTGATCACCGACGCCCGCCTGGCACGCCGGGAGGTCAGCGGCGTATTCCGCCTCGACATCCTCGACGAGGCCCTCGACACCCTCACCCACGAACTGCACGCCCAGCGGCTGGACGTGCCCGGCGCCACCTTCCTCTACTGACCCTCCCGGGCCCGTATCGACGGGCCTGCGGCCTGCCCTCCCACCCGCGCGGAAATTTCTTTTACTGACTTTGCGTGAGTGGCGCGTCTTGCTGTTGAGAGTGATTTGCATTCACCGAACAACACCAAGCAGCCACAGGAACACACGATGAACGCACGCAAAGGGATGGGCCGGCGATTCCGCCGTTCGCTGCTCGTCTTGGGGGGACGCTGGGCCCTGATCGGCGCGGGGGCCCTGCCCCTGGTCGCGGTGGAACAGGTCCATGCCGAAGCCGTCCAGGTCGCCTTCGACATCCCGGCCCAGGCCCTCGACCAGGCGGTGCTCACCTTCGCCGAACAATCCGGTGTGCAGGTGATCTTCGACGCCTCGCGCTTCGCCGACCTCCAGGGCGCCCCGGTGCAGGGCCGCTACGCCGCCGACGAAGCCCTGCGCCGCCTGCTGCAAGGCACCCCGGTGAGCTTCCGCTTCACCTCCCCGCGTGAGGTCAGCCTGGTGCGCGAAGCCAGCGGCGACGCCCTGGAGCTGGGCGCCACCCAGGTGCAGGGCCAGGCCAACGCCCACGACTGGGTCTACGAGTCCCCCCGCTCGGTGACGGTGATCGACCGCGAGCAACTGGACCGCAACCCGCCGCGCCACGCTGCCGACATGCTCGAACAGAGCGCCGGCGTGTACACCGCCGTCAGCCAGCAGGACCCGGGCCTCTCGGTGAACATCCGCGGCCTGCAGGACTACGGCCGGGTCAACATGAACATCGACGGCATGCGCCAGAACTTCCAGCAGAGCGGCCACCAGCAGCGCAACGGCACGATGTACATCGACCCGGAACTGCTCTCCGCCGTGACCATCGAGAAGGGCGCCACCTCCGGCATGGGCGGCGCCGGGGTGATCGGCGGGGTGGCCGAGTTCAGCACCCTCAACGCCCGCGACTTCATCCACGAAGGCAAGGAGTTCGGCGGCCGCGTGCGCGCCACCACCGGCCTGGGCGGTTACGCCAACGGCACCGACTTCATCGGCAGCAGTGCCTTTGCCCTGGGCAACGAGGTTGGCGACCTCCTCTTCGCCGCCAGCGAGCGCCACCTGGGCGACTACGACCCCGGCACCCACGGCAGCATCGGCGAGCTGCGCACCGGCTCCAGCTTCAACCCCGCCGTCGAGGAGCGCATCAAGCACTCGCCAGTGGCCTACTCCGGCTCCACCATGCGCTCGCGCCTGGCCAAGCTCGGCCTCAACCTGCCGGCCGACCAGCGCGTGCAGCTCAGCTACCTGCGCACCCAGGTGGCCTACGACGACGCCAACATGATGAACGTGGAGAAGACCGAGCTCTGGGAGAAGCTCGGCAGCAGCAACGTGGTGTCGCAGAACGTCGCGCTGGACTACAGCTACAGCCCCGACGACCTGCTGGTGGACTTCAAGGCCAAGCTCTACCACGTCGACAACCGCAACCGGCAGACCACCCTGGCCCGTGGCAGCAGCGCCGGCTACGCCATCACCTACCAGACCGACACCTACGGCCTGCAGCTGGAGAACACCTCCACCTTCCTGCTCGGCGAGCTCACCACCCTCAAGGCCAACTACGGCCTGGAGTACTTCCAGGACAAGGTCCGCCCCGACTCCACCCAGACCGTGGCCAGCGGCTCCGCCGTGGGCTTCCCGGTGTCCGAAGGCATGACCCCCAAGGGCGACCGCGCCATGGGCAGCCTGTTCGCCAACCTGCAGCTCGACTACGACGACTGGCTGACCCTGGACGCCGGCCTGCGCTACGACCGCTACCACCTGGAGGGCGAGACGGGCTTCAACATGACCCTCTATCGCCTCAACACCCCCGGCAACCCCACCTACAGCGTCCCGCTGCGCTACGAGGTGGACCGCGAGGAAGGCGCGTTCTCGCCCACCTTCGGCATCGCCCTCAAGCCCGGCCCGGACTGGCTGCAGCTCTTCGCCCGCTACGGCGAGGGCTGGCGTCCGCCGGCGGTGACCGAGACGCTGATTTCCGGGCGCCCCCACGGCAGCAGCGCGGAAACCATGTACCCCAACCCCTTCCTCAAGCCGGAAAGCTCCCAGTCCTGGGAAGTGGGGTTCAACATCTTCAAGCAGAACCTCTTCACCGACGGCGATGCCCTGGGCCTGAAGGTGGCCTACTTCGACACCCGCATCGACGACTTCACCTACATGTCGGTCGGGCTGCAGCGCCCGGGGGTGGGGGTGGCAGCCCTGGGAGTGTCGGCCTACGTCAACGACCGCACCAGCACCCGCTTCCGGGGCGTCGAGTACGCCCTCGACTACGACATGGGCGCCTACTACGGCAACCTCGCCTACACCCACATGATCGGCGAGAACCAGTACTGCTCGAACGACGCCTGGCTCGGCGGCGCGGTGTCCCCCGTCTACGGCAGCGGCCGTCGCCCGCCGGTGACCGGCTACGTGCCCAACGCCACCGCCAACGCCGTGGTGAGTTGCGGCGGCCACATGGGCAGCGCCGAGCACATGCCCATGGACCGTGGCAGCCTGACCCTCGGCACCCGCCTGCTCGACCGCCGCCTCGACCTCGGCGCGCGGGCCCGCTACAGCGAGGGCTACGCCCTGGACGCCGGCGACGCCGCCGCGCGCGACCAGGTCTACCCGGCGGACTGGAAGGCCTACACCGTCTACGACCTCTATGGCAGCTACAAGGCCACCGACAACCTGACCCTGCGCCTGGCCCTGGAGAACGTCACCGACCGCGCCTACCTGGTGCCCCTGGGGGACGTGCTCGCCTTCACCCTCGGCCGGGGCCGCACCCTGCAGGGCACCGTGGAATACACCTTCTGACCCGGATTTGCCCATGACGGGCAAAGCCGTCGCGCAGCGCCGAGCCGCGCGGCGGAAACTTCAACTGGAGACACTGCATGAGCCTTTCGATTTCCTACTCCGCCACCTACGCCAACTGGACCATCACCGACTACCTGGCCGACTGGGCCGGCTACTTCGGCGATGCCAACCACCGCCCCGGCCAGGTGCAGGACGGCGTCAACACCGGCGGCTTCTACCCGGGCCGGCTCGAAGGTACCGAGTACGCCCTGACCAGCCCCAACAGCGACGCCGCTTTCGTGGCCGAAGGCAACCTCCACTACTCGCTGTTCTCTCAGCCGGCCCACACCCTGTACGGCAACCTGGACAGCGTGTCCCTGGGCAGCGACCTGACCAAGACCGCCTCGGGCTTCGAGTTTGGCGCCGGCAAGGAAGAGGCCAGCTTCAGCGGCCTGGGGCTGTCGAGCCTGCTCAGCGAAGGCCACGCCGGCGCGGTCCACCAGGTGGTCTACGGCCTGATGGGCGGCAACACCAGCGCCCTGGAAAGCGTGCTGAACGACCTGCTGGACGACTACGGCGTGTCCACCGCCAGCACCTTCGACGCCGTCGCGGCCGCCCTGGCAGCCGGCCCGCTGAGCGCGGCACCGGCCGAAGCGGTGGGCCTGCAGCAGCCGCTGGACGACCTGGCCCTGGCGGCCTGATCGGCGGGAAAAGGAGACGCGAATGGAGGGTGACCCCCATTCGCGTGGAGTGACCCCCGCAGCCCGAGTCTTGGCGGGCGAGGGCTGCGGAGGGTGCGAATTCTGTGAGCCGCCGGGGTGGGCGTCAACCTGCCGCCGGCGCCCCTGGGGCCGTCCATGACCTCCCTTCACCCTGATGACCTGCGCCAGGCCCTGGCTGCCAGCCGCCCGGCGCTGCTCAACGTCGGCCTGTTCACCGCCGTGATCAACCTGCTGATGCTGGTGCCGGCGCTGTACATGCTGCAGGTTTACGACCGCGTCCTGGCCTCGGGCAACGCCATGACGCTGCTGATGCTGACCCTCATGGCCCTCGGCCTGTTCGCCTTCATGGGCGCGCTGGAGTGGCTGCGCAGTCTGGTGGTGATCCGCCTCGGCGCACGCCTGGACATGGCCTTCAACGCGCGCATCCACGATGCCGCCTACCGCGCCGCGAGCCGCAGCGGTGCCAGCCCGGCCCAGGCCCTGGCCGACCTCAACAGCCTGCGCCAGTTCGCCACCGGGCCGGCGCTGTTCGCCTTCTTCGACGCCCCCTGGTTCCCGGTGTACCTGGTGGTGATCGGCCTGTTCAGCCCCTGGCTCGGCCTCTTCGCCCTGGCCGGCGCCCTGGCGCTGGTGGCCCTGGCCTGGCTCAACGAGCGGCTCAGCCACGGCCTGTTGCAGCAGGCCGGGCAACTGGCGCAACAGGCCAGCCAGCAGGCCACCGGGCACCTGCGCAACGGCGAGGCCATCGACGCCATGGGCATGCTCGGCCGCCTGCGGGCGCGCTGGCTGGCGCAGCACCGCGGCTTCCTCGCCTGCCAGGGGCTGGCCAGCGAACGCATGGCCGCCGTCGGCGCCCTCTCCAAGGGCGTGCGCCTGGGCCTGCAGTCCCTGGTCCTGGGGCTCGGCGCCTGGCTGGCGCTGGAACACCTGATCACCCCGGGGATGATGATCGCCGGCTCGATCCTCATGGCGCGGGTGCTGGCGCCCATCGACCAACTGATCGCCGTGTGGCGCCAGTGGAGCGGCGCCCGCGACGCCTGGCAGCGCCTGCAGGCCCTGTTGCAAGCCGAACCGCCGCGCCGCGGCGGCATGCCCCTGCCGGCGCCACGGGGGGCGCTGGAGGTCGAACAACTGTCCGCCTTCGCCCCCGGTAGTCGGCGGCCCTGCCTGGCCGCCATCGGCTTCGCCCTGGAGGCCGGGCAGTCCCTCGGCATCATCGGCGCCTCCGGCTCCGGCAAGTCCAGCCTGGCGCGCCTGCTGGTGGGCGCCGCCGAGCCGGCCAGCGGCAAGGTCCGCCTGGACGGTGCCGACATCGCCCAGGCCGACCGCGAGCGCCTGGGCGACCACATCGGCTACCTGCCCCAGGACGTGCAACTGTTCGCCGGCAGCGTGGCCGAGAACATCGCCCGCTTCGCCGAACCGGACCCCGAGCAGGTGGTGGCGGCCGCGCGCCTGGCCGGCGTGCACGAACTCATCCTGCGCCTGCCCGAGGGCTACGACACGCGCCTTGGCGAGGGCGGCGCCGGCCTCTCCGGCGGGCAGCGCCAGCGCATCGGTCTGGCCCGAGCGCTCTACCGGCTGCCGGCCCTGGTGGTGCTGGACGAGCCCAACGCCAACCTCGACGAAGACGGCGAACGCGCCCTGCTGGACGCCCTCGCCCGCCTGGGCGAAGCCGGCCGCACCCGCGTGCTGATCACCCACAAGCCCAGCCTGCTGGCCAGCGTCGACCACCTGCTGGTGCTCAAGGGCGGCCAGATGCAGGCCTTCGGCCCCGCGGCGCGGGTGCTCCAGGCCCTGCAGCGCGAGCCTGCCGCTGCACCGCCCGCCGTCGCCCCGGCCCCTGCGCCCGCCCCCCGCCGGGCCGCCTCTGCTTACAGCCTCAACTACCGCCTGGATGCCACCCGCTCCTGAGCCAAGGATTGCCATGCCCGCCTTGCCCGATGCCCCCCGCCCCCTGGCCGATGTGCTGCCCCTCGACGACCACCGCCCCGCGCGGCTCGGCCGCTGGCTGGTGCTGGCCGGCTTCGGCGGCTTCCTGCTCTGGGCCGCCCTTGCCCCGCTGGACAAGGGCGTTGCCGTCAGCGGCAGCGTGGTGGTCGCCGGCCACCGCCAGGCCGTGCAGCACCCCACCGGCGGCGTGGTGGCGCGCCTGCTGGTGCACGACGGCGAGGCCGTGAGCGCCGGCCAGGTGCTGCTCACCCTCGACGCCACCCGCCCGCGCGCCGAACGCGACACCCTGCGCCAGCAGTACCGCGACGCCCAGGCCGCCGCCGTGCGCCTGGCGGCCGAAACCGAAGGGCAGGCGCAGCTACGCTTCCCGCCGAGCCTGCCGGCCGACGACCCCGACATGCAGGCCAGCCAGGCCCTGCACCAGCAGCTGTTCGCCAGCCGCCGCGAAGCCCAGCGCCTGCAACAGGCCGCCCTGCGCGAGGGGCTGGCCGGTGCCCGCGCCCACCTCGCCGGGCTGGAGAGCGCCCAGCGCTACCGCCGCGAGCAGCGCCAAGCCCTGCTGCAGCAGCTCCAGGGGCTGCGCGGCCTGGCGCAGGAGGGCTACATCCCGCGCAACCGCCTGCTGGAGAACGAGCGCCTGCTGGCCCAGCTCGACGGGGAGCTGGGCGAAGCCGTCGGTGCCATCGGCCACGCCCGCCAGCAGATGCAGGAGCTGGGCTGGCGCGAACGCCAGCAGGCCGAGGAGTACCGCCGCGACCTGCACCAGCAGCAGGTGGACAACCGCCTGCGCCTCGGCGAGCTGGCCAGCCGCCTGGCCAGCGCCGAGTTCGAACTGGCCCACACCGAGGTGCGTGCCCCGGTGGCCGGCACCCTGGTGGGGCTGGCGGTGTTCACCCCCGGCGGGGTCATCGCCCCCGGCCAGCAACTGATGGAGGTGGTGCCCCGCGATGCGCCGCTGCTGGTGGATGCCCGCGCCCCGGTGGAACTGGTGGATCGCCTGCGCCCCGGGCTGCCTGTGGAGCTGCTGTTCGCCGCCTTCAACCAGAGCAGCACGCCCCGGGTGCCCGGCGAGCTGGTGCTGGTGTCCGCCGACCGCCTGCTCGACGAGCAGACCCGCGAGCCCTACTACCAGGTGCGCATCCGCGTCAGCGAGGACGGTGCCCGGCAACTGGTCGGCCTCGACATCCGCCCCGGCATGCCGGTGCAGGCGTTCGTCCGTACCGGCGAGCGCTCGCTGCTCAACTACCTGTTCAAGCCCCTGGCCGATCGCCTGCACCTGGCCCTGTCGGAGGACTGATGCGCGCCCTGCTCCCCGCCCTGCTGCTGGCGCTCGCCTGGCCGGCCAGCGCCCTCGACCTGCGCGACGCCTACGCCCTGGCCCTGCGCAACGACCCGACCCTGCAAGCCGCCCTGGCCGAGCGCGATGCCGGCCAGGAGGCCCGTGCCATTGGCCGGGCCGGGCTGCTGCCGACGCTGTCCTACAGCTACAGCAGCGCGCGCAACGACTCCGAGGTGACCCAGGCCAGCGTCCAGGGCAACGTCACCAGCCAGCGTGACTACCGCAGCCGCGCCTCCACCCTGACCCTGCAGCAGCCGCTGTTCGACTACGCCGCCTGGGCCGCCTACCGCCAGGGCGAGGCCGAGGCGCTGATGGCCGACGCGCGCTACCGCGGGCGCAGCCAGGAGCTGCTGGTGCGCCTGTTCAGCGCCTACAGCGAGGCGCTGTTCGCCCAGGACCAGATCGCCCTGGTCCAGGCCCAGCGCCGCGCCTATGCCGAGCAGTTGCAGCTCAATCAGCGGCTGTTCCAGGCCGGCGAAGGCACCCGCACCGACCTGCTGGAAACCGGCGCCCGCCTGGAGCTGGCCCGCGCCCAGGAGATCGAGGCTGTGGATAACCTCGACGCCGCCCTGCGCCAATTGCAGGCCATCGTCGGCGAGCCCCTGGCGGTGCAGGACCTCACCCCGCTGGCGGAGGACTTCACCCTGCAGCCGCTGCAACCGGCGCGCTTCGAGACCTGGCGCGACCTCGCCCTGGCCGCCAACCCGGAGCTGGCCGCCCAGCGTCACGCCCTCGATCGCGCCCGCTACGCGGTGGAGCGCAACCGCGCCGGGCACCTGCCCACCGTCAGCGCCTACGCCAGCACCAGCAAGACCCGCTCCGGCTCCGAGAGCACCTACAACCAGGAATACGACACCGACAGCATCGGCCTGCAGATCAGCCTGCCGCTGTTCGCCGGGGGCGCCGTCAGCGCCTCCACCCGCCGCGCCGTGGCCGAGGTGGAGCAGGCCAGCCACAGCCTCGACGCGCAGACCGCCGAGACCCTCAACCAACTGCGCCAGCAGTTCAACCTCTGCGCCAGCAGCGCCGCCAAGCTGCGCGCCTATGCCCTGGCGGTGGAGTCCGCCAGCACCCTGATCGAAGCGACCCGGCGCAGCGTGGCCGGGGGCGAGCGGGTCAACCTCGATGTGCTGGACGCCGAGCAGCAGCTCTACAGCGCCCGGCGCGACCTGGCCCAGGCGCGCTACGGCTACCTGCGTGCGTGGCTGCAACTGCGGTATCTGGCGGGGCAACTGGTGCTGGGGGATCTGGAGGCGCTGGCGGGGTATTTCGAGGGGAGCAGGAGGACTCCCGAAGCCTGAGCGGAGCAGCTTCGGGAATGGGGCTCGGCTGCTTTTCGCGTTCTGCGGATGTTTTCCGTTTCGCCCTCCCGGGCGAGCCCCTTTTGGCAGTCGTCGGGGTGCCGAACCACCCAAAAGGGGCCAAAAGGGCTTGCCCCTGCATACGGGTCCCGCTGCGCGGGACTTCCCTCGTTCCGTCGTTGCTCCAGGGGCACGGCGGGGTGCCGCCCACTCGACGGGCCATCCATGGCCCGGCAGCGCTCTCGCGACATCCATGTCGCTCAACCCCTTCTACAACGACTCCACTCAGCCTCCTGAAGGGGCGATTCCGCCGCCCCACCCTCGAGGGCAAGCCACATACATCAATGTGGGCGTCACATCCTGGGTAGCACTTACCGGCTTCTCTGCGTTGGAATCAGCCCAGTCTTCGGCGGTGGTGTTCTGAAACTGGCAGCTGTCCAATTATTTTTACTGAGTCTCGTTCGCTAAAACGTCATGTGTGAAAGGCCCGGCGCTTCGCCTGGGCAGTTCACCCGAATCGAGACATCGCCATGACCGCATCCCAGTCGCAACTGTCCCATCCCCTGCGTTCCCAGCGCCTGAACCAGGTCACCCACGAGCCCCACAGCCGCCTGGACGCGCTGGTGAAGAGCCACGACCCGTTCGGTAAGCGCGAGCACTTCGCCCGCTTCGTCGCGGCGCAGTACCTGTTCCAGATGGACCTGGCCGGGCTTTACGCCGACGCCAGCCTGGGCCAGTTGTTCGAGGACCTGCCGGCCCGTGCTCGTCACGAGCAGGCCAAGGCCGACCTGGCGGACCTGGGCCACCCGTTGCCGGCGGTCGAGGGCGAGGCGCCCACCGTCGGGCTGAGCCTGGGCGCGGCCCTGGGCTGGCTGTTCGTTTCCGAGGGTTCCAAGCTCGGCGCGGCGTTCCTCTACAAGCGTGCCGAGGGCCTGGGCCTCTCCGACACCTTCGGCGCCCGCCACCTGGGCGAGCCGGCCGGCGGCCGCGCTCAGGGCTGGAAGGCCTTCGTCGCCACCCTCGACGGCCTGGCCCTGGACGCCGAGCAGGAGCGCCTGGCCGAGGCTGCCGCCATCGCGGCGTTCAACCGCTTCACCGACCACCTGGAACGCTGCTTTGCCTGATACCCCCGCCCCCACACCCGGCCGCCTGCGCTGGCTGTGGGTGGCCCTGGCCTACCTGGCCATCGGCCTGGCGTTGCTGGGCGTGGTGCTGCCGGGGCTGCCCACCACCGAGTTCGTGCTGCTGGCGGCCTGGGCCGCCTCCCGCGGCTCGCCGCGCCTCAGCGCCTGGCTGGAGAACCACCGCCTGCTGGGCCCGCCGCTGCGCAACTGGCGCCGTGGCGGGGTGATCACCCGCCGCACCAAGCTGGCGGCCAGCGTCAGCATGAGCCTGGGGCTGACGCTGATGGCCTGCACCGTGTCGCACACGCCGTCGGTGGTGATGGCCGGGGTGGGGATGGCGTTCGGGGCCGCGTGGATCTGGTCGCGGCCGGAGCGGGTGGAGATCGGCTGATGGCGCTCGCCGGGCCTGGGCTTTGAGATCAGGTCCCAAGGCCACCTGAGCAATTTGTGAGCGCACGCTGTGCTTGCATTGAGCGTGTGATGGTGGGGCGGCGACAGTGCCCCTGGAACGGCGATGGAGGGAGGGAACCCGACGCAGCCGGGCGGGGACGCCAAGTTCGGATGCAGGGGCAAGTTTTTTGGTTCCTTTTCACCGGGCTGGCGTTCCAGCGATTGGAAAAGGGACTCGCCCGGGAGGGCGAAACGAAAAACACCCGCAAAACTCGATAACCGGCTTGGCTCCGCAACAAAGCTCTGAGACAGCACCCACAAAAAAGCCCGCTCGATGAGCGGGCTTCTTCACGACCGGGAAGCGATCAGAACGCCGGTACCACGGCGCCCTTGTACTTCTCCTCGATGAACTTCTTCACCTCGGGGCTGTGCAGGGCCTTGGCCAGCTTCTGCATGTCGGCGCTGTCCTTGTTGTCCGCGCGGGACACCAGGATGTTCACGTAGGGCGAGTCGCTGCCTTCGATGGCCAGGGCGTCCTGGGTGGGGTTCAGCTTGGCTTCCAGCGCGTAGTTGGTGTTGATCAGGGCCAGGTCGACCTGGGTCAGCACGCGCGGCAGGGTGGCCGCTTCCAGTTCACGCACCTTGATGCCCTTGGGGTTCTCGGCGATGTCCTTGGGGGTGGCGGTGATGCCGGCCTCGGGCTTGAGGGTGATCACGCCGGCCTTGGCCAGCAGCAGCAGGGCGCGGCCGCCGTTGGTGGCGTCGTTGGGGATGACCACCGAGGCGCCCTGGGGCAGCTCGTCGAGCTTCTTGATCTTGCTGGAGTAGGCGCCGAAGGGCTCGATGTGCACGCCGGCGACGTTCACCAGTTGGGTGCCCTTGGACTTGTTGAACTCATCCAGGTACGGCTGGTGCTGGAAGAAGTTGGCGTCCAGGCGCTTCTCGGCCACCTGCACGTTGGGCTGCACGTAGTCGGTGAAGACCTTGATCTTCAGGTCCACGCCTTCCTTGGCCAGCTGGGGCTTGATGAATTCGAGGATCTCCGCGTGGGGCACCGGGGTGGCGGCCACGGTCAGGGTGTCGGCCTGGGCGGAGAGGGCGGCGAAGGCGGCAGCGGCCACCAGCAGTTTTTTCATGGAACGCTCCTTATGGGAATGCGAGGGCCGGGTCGGGTGGACGCCGGCCATCCTTTCATTTGCGGGAGAAATGCACCACCAGCTTGTCGCCGACGGTCTGCAGGATCTGCACCAGCACCAGCAGCAGGACCACGGTGACCACCATGACGTCGGTCTGGAAGCGCTGGTAGCCGAAGCGGATGGCCAGGTCGCCGAGGCCGCCCGCGCCCACCACGCCGGCCATGGCGGTGTAGGACACCAGGGTGATGGCGGTGACGGTGATGGCGGCGATGATGCCCGGCCGGGCTTCCGGCAGCAGGGCGTTGACCACGATCTGCCGGGTGGTGGCGCCCATGGCCTGGGTGGCCTCGATGATGCCGCGGTCCACTTCGCGCAGGGCGGTTTCCACCAGGCGCGCGAAGAACGGCGTGGCGCCCACCACCAGCGGCGGGATGGCGCCGGCGACACCCAGGGAGGTGCCGGTGATGAGGACGGTGAAGGGGATCATCACGATCAGCAGGATGATGAACGGCAGCGAGCGCAGCACGTTCACCACCAGCGACAGCAGGCTGTAGACGGCGCGGTTCTCGAACAACTGGCGCGGGCTGGTGAGGAACAGCAGCACACCCAGGGGCAGGCCCAGCAGGACGGTGAACAGCAGCGAGCCGCCCAGCATCATGAGGGTGTCGAGGCTGGCCAGCCAGATTTCGTACCAGTCGATGTTGGCGATGAGTTCGTTCATCAGCGCAGGACCTCCAGGTGAACGTCCGCTTCACGGAAGCAGGCCAGCGCGGCCTCGATGTCGCCGCCGGTGAGGGCCAGGGTCAACTGGCCGTAGGGGGTGTCCTTGATGCGGTCGATGCGCCCGGCCAGGATGCTGTAGTCCACCCCGGTCTGGCGGGCGACGGTGCCCAGCAGCGGGGCATAGGTGGCTTCGCCCTGGAAGGTCAGGCGCAGGATGCGGCCCTGGACATGGGCGAAGTCCTCGCGCTGCTCGCCTTCGTCCACCTGCTCGTCCTCCTGGACGAAGCGCTGGGTGGTGGGGTGCTGCGGGTGCAGGAAGACGTCGGCCACCGGGCCCTGCTCGACGATGACGCCGGCGTCCATCACCGCGACGCGGTCGCAGACGCGGCGGATCACGTCCATCTCGTGGGTGATGAGGACGATGGTCAGGTTCAGCTCGCGGTTGATCTCCGCCAGCAGTTGCAGGACCTGGCCGGTGGTCTGCGGGTCGAGGGCGCTGGTGGCCTCGTCGCAGAGCAGGATCTTCGGCCGGGTGGCGAGGGCGCGGGCGATGCCGACGCGCTGCTTCTGCCCGCCGGAAAGCTGGGCGGGGTACTTGCGGGCGTGGGCGGCGAGGCCGACCCGGGCCAGCAGTTCCTCGACGCGTTGCTCGATCTCGGCGCGGGACAGCTCGCCGGCCAGCTTCAGCGGCAGGGCGACGTTGTCGGCGACGGTCTTGGAGGACAGCAGGTTGAAGTGCTGGAAGATCATGCCGACGCGCTGGCGGAAGCGCCGCAAGCCTTCGGCGTCGAGGGCGGTGATGTCTTCGCCGTCGATGACGATGCGCCCGCCGCTGGGCTCTTCCAGGCGGTTGATCAGTCGCAGCAGGGTGCTCTTGCCGGCACCGGAATGGCCGATCAGGCCGAACACTTCGCCTTGGGCCACGCTCAGGTCGGTCGGTCGCAGCGCGGGGATGTCGCGGCCTTCGACCCGATACGCCTTGTGGACGTCATGGAATTCGATCACGTAGGGAAACCTTGTGGGGCTCTCGGGGGGCCCGATGGGGCCTAAAAAGCCGCGTAGTCTACCGCTTCGCGGGGGGTGGCCGAAAATCTTTGTCGGCCTAGGGGTATAGCCACTTGGAATAAGGCGGGGGCGAAAGCGGGGTTTTGCGGCCCGGCCTGGGGGGGGCCGGGCGCGGGGTCAGCGTGCGGGGTTCAGTTGCAGGCGCGGTGTCTGGCTGGGGTCGATGCTGTGGGCCACGCGCAGCTTGTAGGCGGGGTCGAGCTTCTTCACCCGGGCCTGGAGCAGGGCCACCACCCAGGGGTACTGCTTGGCTTCGCGCACATGCAGGCGCACGTCGCAGTCGAAGGCGACCACGTCGGCGGCCACTGCGTCGAGCAGGCTGCGCAGGCGCTCGTTGTCGTCGTTGTCCAGCATCGGCAGGGCCACGTCGTTGGCGACGCGGCGCACCGGGCGTGCAGGGGCGGCGGGCTTCTCCTCCACCGGCTGGGCCTGGGGCGCCGGGGTGGCGGCCTGGCGCTGGGCGGCGAGCTGCTGCTGGCGCGCCTGCTCGGCACGGGCGGCGGCTTCACGGGCGGCAGCCAACTGGGCGGCGCGCTCGCTTTCGCTGGCACGGGCGTGGGCGATGGCGCCGTCCAGGCCGGTGGTCAGCGCCGGGGCCTGGGGCATCAGGCTGCGGGCGTGGCTGAGGGCGGTGGTGGCGCTGTTGAGGTCACCCTGCTGCAGGGCGGCCTGGCCTTTCTTCAGCCAGGCTTCGGAGAGCTGGCGCTGGTACTGCTCGAGGCGGGTGTCGCCGGCGGCGCTGGTCTGCAGGGCCTTGAGCTGGGCCTCGGCCTCGGCGAGCTGGCCGTTGGCCAGGGTCAGGTCGAGCTGGCGGAAACGGGTGACCAGTTCATCGGCGGGGATGACGGTGTCCTGAGGTTTGCTCTGGCACGCGGCTAACAGCAGGGAAATCGCGATAACGGGAAGGTATCGGGTTGCGAACGGCTTCATTCCTGCGATTCTCGTTTTGTTCAAAAAACGCGCAATTCTACACGGCGCGACCGGGCAGGACAAAAGTGTAGGCGCCGGCCTGCCCTCAGCGTGCTATCAGACCCGTTGCCTGGCCTGGCGTTCGCCGGCCGTCGGGAAAATCAGCTAGGTCGGGTTCGACCTTTCCGGCCGACCGTGCCGGCGGCCTGCTAGGCTCGGCCCTGCCCGACAAAACGACAAGAAGAGGAAGGACCCATGGACCTCGAAACCCTCCCCTACGACTACCTGATCGTCGGCGCCGGCCCGGCCGGCTGCCTGCTGGCCAACCGGCTGTCGGCCGACCCGGCCTGTCGCGTGCTGCTGCTGGAAGCCGGCGGGCGCGACAACCACCCGTGGATCCACATTCCCGTGGGCTATCTGTTCTGCATCGGCAACCCACGCACCGACTGGTGCCTGCGCACCGAGGCCGAGCCGGGGCTGAACGGCCGTTCCCTGGGCTACCCGCGCGGGCGGGTGCTGGGGGGCAGCTCGTCGATCAACGGGATGATCTACATGCGCGGCCAGGCGGCGGACTACGACCACTGGGCGGCGCTGGGCAACCCTGGCTGGGGCTGGGACGAGGTGCTGCCGCTGTTCAAGCACTGCGAGGACCACTTCGGCGGTGCTTCGGCGCACCACGGCGCCGGGGGCGAGTGGCGGGTGGAGCGGCAGCGCTTGTCCTGGGCGCTGCTGGAGGCCTTCCGCGCTGCCGCCGGGGAGACCGGCATCGCCCCGGTGGAGGATTTCAACACCGGTGACAACGAGGGCTGTGGCTACTTCCAGGTGAACCAGCGCGGCGGCGTGCGCTGGAATGCCTCCAAGGCCTACCTGCGGCCGGTGCTGGGCCGGCCGAACCTGCGGGTGCTGACCGATGTGGAGGTGGAGCGGGTGGTGCTCGAAGCGGGCCGCGCCTGCGGTGTGGTGGCGCGCTTGCGGGGCGACCTGTGCAGCTTCGCCGCGCGCGAGGTGGTCCTCGCGGCGGGGGCCATCGGTTCACCGACGCTGCTGCAGCGCTCGGGGATCGGCCCGCGGCCGCTGCTGGAGCGCCTCGGCATCGGCGTGCGGCACGAGCTGCCGGGGGTGGGCGGCAACCTGCAGGACCACCTGCAACTGCGGCTGATCTACAAGGTCAGCGGCGTGCCGACCCTCAACCAGATGGCCGGCAGCCTGTGGGGCAAGGCCGGCATGGGCCTGCGCTACCTGCTCAGCCGCAGCGGCCCGCTGGCCATGGCGCCGAGCCAACTGGGCGCCTTCGCCCGCTCCGGCCCGGAGCAGGAACGGGCGAACCTGGAGTACCACGTGCAGCCGCTGTCCCTGGAGCGCTTCGGCGAGCCGCTGCACCCCTTCCCCGCCTTCACCGCTTCGGTGTGCAACCTGCGTCCGGCCAGCCGGGGCCGGGTGGACATCCGCGCCGCCGAGGCGAAGGCGCCACCGCTGATCCAGCCGAACTACCTGAGCGAGGAGGAAGACCTGCGGGTGGCCGCCGACGCCATCCGCCTGACCCGGCGCATCGCCGCCGCGCCGGCGCTGGCGCCTTACCGGCCGGAGGAGTACCTGCCGGGCCCGGCGTTGCAGAGCGAGGCGGAGCTGCGCCAGGCGGCGGGCGACATCGGCACCACCATCTTCCACCCGGTGGGCACCTGCCGCATGGGCGCGGACCGCGAGGCGGTGGTGGACGCGCGCCTGCGGGTGCACGGGGTGCCGGGGCTGCGGGTGGTGGATGCGTCGATCATGCCGACCATCGTGTCGGGCAACACCTGCTCGCCGACGCTGATGATCGCCGAGAAGGCGGCGCGGATGATTCTGGAGGATCGCCGCTCAAGCGTCCGCCAGCCCGCGCGCAGCGAGCCGGCGACGGTCGGCTAGGTGCGGCGCGGGGCGGCGAAGCTGAGCAGGAACAGCGCCGCCGCTGAAACCACGATGGACGGGCCAGCGGGGGTGTCCTTGAACCAGGACAGCGCCAGGCCGGCGCACACCGCCACCAGGCCCAGCAGGCTGGCGCCGACGGCCATCTGCTCGGGGGTGCGGGCGTGGCGCTGGGCAGCGGCGGCGGGAATGATCAGCAGCGAGGTGATCAGCAGCACGCCGACGATCTTCATGGCCACGGCGATCACCACGGCGATCAGCAGCATCAGCGCCAGGCGGATGGCGGTGACCGGCAGGCCCTCCACCCGCGCCAGCTCCTCGTGCACGGTGATGGCCAGCAGCGGCCGCCACAGCGGCACCAGCAGGCCCAGCACCAGGGCGCTGCCGCCGAGGATCCAGGCGAGGTCCGTGGGGCTCACCGCCAGCAGGTCGCCGAACAGGTAGCCCATCAGGTCCACCCGCACTTCGCTCATGAAACTCAGGGCCACCAGGCCGAGGGACAGGGTGCTGTGGGCGAGGATGCCCAGCAGGGTGTCCGAGGCCAGCGGCTGGCGCTGCTGGAGGGTCACCAGCAGCACTGCCAGCAGCACGCAGCCGACGGTCACCGCCAGGGTCGGGCTGATGTCGAGCATCAGGCCCAGAGCCACGCCGAGCAGGGCGGCGTGGGACAGGGTGTCGCCGAAGTAGGCCATGCGCCGCCACACCACGAAGGAGCCGAGCGGGCCTGCCACCAGGGCCAGCGCAAGGCCGGCGAGCAGGGCGTTGACGAGGAAATCAGCCATGGTTGCAGTCGGGGCCGTGCGTGTGAACGGGGGTGAAGCGGGTGCCGGTGGGGAAGCCGGGGCGCTCGATCACTTCGCCGTGGAGGTCGTGTTCGTGGTCGTGGTGATGGTGGTAGACGGCCAGGCTCTGGGCGTCCTTGCCGAACAGCTCGACGAAGGCCGGGTCGAAGCTGACCTGCTCGGGGTGGCCGGAGCAGCACACATGGCGGTTCAGGCACACCACCTGGTCGGTGGTGCTCATCACCAGGTGCAGGTCGTGGGAGACCATCAGCACGCCACAGCCGAGGCGGTCGCGCAATTGGGTGATGAGGCGGTACAGCTCGGCCTGGCCGGCGACGTCGACGCCCTGCACGGGCTCGTCCAGCACCAGCAGCTCGGGTTCGCGCAGCAGGGCGCGGGCCAGCAGCACGCGCTGCAACTCGCCGCCGGAAACGGTCTGCAGCGGGCTGTCGATCACCTGGGGGGCGCCCACTTCGCTGAGGGCGGCGAGCGCCGCGGCGCGGTCGACCCCCGGCACCAGCCGCAGGAAGCGCAGCACGGTGAGCGGCAGGGTGGCATCCACCTGGAGCTTCTGCGGCATGTAGCCGATGCGCAGGCGCGGCTTGCGCCAGACGCTGCCGCGCTGGGGTTGCAGCAGGCCGAGCACGGTGCGTACCAGGGTGGTCTTGCCGGCGCCGTTGGGGCCGATCAGGGTGACGATCTCGCCGGGGCGCAGGCTCAGGCCCACGTCCTGCAGCACCGCCTGGCCGGCGAAGGTGACGCCGACGCCCTCCAGACGGATCAGCGCGTCCTGGCTCATGCCTTGCCCCGGCAGGTGGCGCACAGGCCGATCACTTCCACGGTCTGCCCTTCCACGGCGAAGCCGACGGCCTGGGCGCTGGAGATGATGGCCTCGCTGATGGCCGGCTGCTCCAGCTCGATGGCGGTCTGGCACTGGCGGCAGATCAGGAACTGGCCCTGGTGGGCTTCGCCGGGGTGGTTGCAGCCGACGAAGGCGTTGAGCGAGGCGATGCGGTGCACCAGGCCGTTTTCCAGGAGGAACTCCAGGGCGCGGTACACCGTGGGCGGCGCGGCGCGACGGCCGTCTTCCTCGGTCAGCACGCCGAGGATGTCATAGGCGCCCAGCGGCTTGTGGCTGGCCCAGACCAGCTCCAGCACGCGCTTGCGCAGGGCGGTCAGGCGCAGGCCGTCGCGGGCGCAGAGGGCTTCGGCCTCGGCCAGCGCATCCCTTACGCAGTGGGAGTGGTCGTGGGGGCGGCAGGCCAGGGGGGCTTGGGTCTTGATCGGCTTGAGCATGGCGGCGACGTTGAGTCAAAGAGACGTTATTCTATTACGCCTTTGTGTCGGAGTCCTCCCCGTGTCGCGTCTCGTCCTGCTCGCCCTCCTTGCCTGCCTGGCGCTGCCGGCTGGCGCCGAAGTCCGTGTGCTGACCAGCATCAAGCCGCTGCAGCTTATTGCCGCTGCCGTGCAGGACGGTGTGGGTGAGCCCGAGGTGCTGCTGCCGCCGGGGGCCTCGCCGCACCAGTACGCGCTGCGGCCGTCCGACGTTCGGCGGGTACGCGAGGTGCCGCTGCTGTACTGGGTCGGCCCGGACCTGGAAGGCTTCCTGCCCAAGGTGATCGCCGGGCGCAGCGCGCCGGCCGTGGCGGTGCAGGACCTGCCGGGCATGCAGTTGCGTCATTTCGAGGCCCTCGGCCACGACGAGCATGAGCACGAGGACGCCCACGAGCACGACCATGACCACCGCCCCGGTTCCCTGGACGCCCACCTCTGGCTGCTGCCGGCCAACGCCCGGGTGATCGCTGCCCGCATGGCAGCGGACCTGTCGGCGGCCGATCCGGCCAACGCGGTGCGCTACCAGGCCAACCTGAAGGCCTTCGGCGAACGCCTGGACCAGCTCGACGCCCACCTCAAGGCCCGCATGGCGGCCGTCAGCGGCAAGCCGTTCTTCGTCTTCCACGAGGCCTTCAACTACTTCGAGAGCGCCTACGGCCTGCGTCACGCCGGGGTGTTCAGCGTGGCGGCCGAAGTGCAGCCCGGTGCCCGCCATGTGGCGGCGATGCGCGAGCGCCTGCGGGCGGCCGGCCCCAGTTGCGTGTTCAGTGAGCCGCCGGTACGCCCGCGCCTGGCCGAGACCCTGACCCAGGGCCTGCCGGTGCGCCTGGCCGAGCTGGATGCGCTGGGCATGCAGGTGCCGGTGGCAGCGGGTGGCTACGAGCGTCTGCTGGACGACCTGGCCCAGGGCCTGGCGGGGTGCCTGGAGGCGCTTTGAGGCGCCTCGGGCACCTCATCCACAGCGCGTAGCCTGCGCGTCCTCACGGCTCCCTGTCGGCTCGGCACCATCGGTCGTGTCGCGGCGACTTTTTGTTCGTGGGCGGTCTAACGTCCTTTCGGGACATCCCCGCCCCGGCGACAGGAGGCTCCGACCCCCATGACCCGCACCGGCTCCCCCGCGAAGACCCGCCTGCCGCTGCCCTTGCAGGCGGCTTCCGAAGACATCTGGGACAGCAAGTACCGCCTGCGCCGGCGCGACGGTACGCCGCTGGACGACACCCCGGACCACAGCCTGCAACGGGTGGCCCGGGCCCTGGCCGAGGTGGAGCCGAAGGACGTCGAGCACTGGTACGAGCGCTTCCTCTGGGCCCTGCGCCAGGGGGCGTTGCCGGCCGGGCGCATCCTCTCCAACGCGGGTGCCCAGGCCTACAAGCCGGCCACCTCGACCATCAACTGCACCGTCTCGGGGGTAATCCATGACGCCATGGACGACATCCTCGGCAAGGTCCACGAAGCCGGCCTGACCCTCAAGGCCGGCTGCGGCATCGGCTACGAGTTCAGCACCTTGCGCCCCCGGGGCGCCTTCGTTTCCGGTGCCGGGGCGCACACCAGCGGGCCGCTGTCGTTCATGGACGTGTACGACCGCATGTGTTTCACCGTCAGTTCCGCCGGGGGCCGGCGCGGGGCGCAGATGGCCACCTTCGACATCGCCCACCCGGACGTGCGCGAGTTCATCCGCGCCAAGCGCGAGGACGGCCGCCTGCGCCAGTTCAACCTCAGCCTGCTGGTGACCGATGCCTTCATGCAGGCCGTGGAGCAGGACGCCGAGTGGCCGCTGGTGTTCCCCCTGCATGCCCGCGAGCTGGACGAGGTGGACCTGAACGACCCGGCCCAGGTGCTCTGGCGCGACTGGCCGATCCACGCGGGCTACCAGGTGCGGGAGGATGGCCGGGTGGCCTGCCGCATCTACGGCCGGCTCAAGGCGCGGCACCTGTGGGACATGGTGATGGCCTCCACCTACGACTATGCCGAGCCGGGCTTCATCCTCATCGACCGGGTCAACGCACTGAACAACACCTGGTGGTGCGAGGCGATCCGCGCCACCAACCCCTGCGGCGAGCAGCCATTGGCGCCCTACGGGTCCTGCCTGCTGGGCTCGATCGACCTGACCCGCTTCGTCGACGCTCCGTTCACCGACCAGGCGCGGTTCGACTGGGAACGCTTCCGCGAGGTGGTGAGGGTCTTCACCCGCCTGCTGGACAACGTGGTGGAGATCAACGGCCTGCCCCTGGCGCAGCAGCGCGAGGAGATCACCAGCAAGCGTCGCCATGGCATGGGCTTTCTCGGGTTGGGGTCGGCGCTCGCCCTGCTCGGCCTGCGCTATGGCAGCCCGGAATCCTGCGTGTTCACCGAGGAGGTGGCCCGGGAGATGGCCCTGGTGGGCTGGCAGGCGGCCCTCGACCTGGCGAAGGAGAAAGGCCCGGCACCGTTGCTGGTGCAGCGTTTCACGGTGACCGAGGCGATGCTCCGGCAGCGCCCGGAGATGGCCGCCGACGGCTACAAGGAGGGTGACTCGGTGCCCGGCAGCGTGCTGCACGCGCGTTACTCGCGCTACATGCAGCGCATCGCCGAGCACGCGCCGGAGCTGGTGGCGCAACTGGCCGAGGTGGGTGCGCGTTTCACCCACCACAGCTCCATCGCTCCCACCGGCACCATCAGCCTGAGCCTGGGCAACAACGCCTCCAACGGCATCGAGCCGAGCTTCGCCCACGTTTATTCACGCAACCTGATCCGCCCCGGGCGCAAGACCAAGCAGAAGGTCGAGGTGGTCAGCTACGAGCTGCTGGCCTACCGCGCGCTGGTGGACCCGCAGGCGGCGCCGGGGGCCGAGGCCACGGGTCATGGCCTGCCCGAGTGGTTCGTCACCGCCGAGGACATCACCCCCGCCCAGCACGTTGACATCCAGGCGGCGGCGCAGAAGTGGGTCGACTCCTCCATCTCCAAGACGGCCAACGTGCCCACCGACTACCCCTTCGAGGCCTTCAAGGACATCTACCTCTACGCCTGGCGCCAGGGCCTGAAGGGCTGCACCACCTTCCGCTTCAACCCGACGGCCTTCCAGGGCGTGCTGGTGAAGGACGCGGACCTGGAGAAGACCCGCTACCGCTTCGAACTGGAGGACGGCAGCGTGGTGGAGCTGAAGGGCAACGAGGAGGTGGAGTACGACGGCGAGGTGCACACGGCGGCGAACCTGTACGAGGCCCTCAAGGAGGGCTACTACGGGCGTTACTGAGCGGAGGCGGCGATGAGCGTGAAGATCAACCAGCGGATCAAGGGCTTCCAGGTGGTGGACGTGGAGGCCGAGCGCGCCCGCCGCGCCGCCGAGGAAGCGGCCGCCGTGGTGCAGATGGACGAGACCTTGCAGCGCCCGGAAACCCTGGTGGGGGCGACCTACAAGATCAAGTCGCCGCTGTCGGAGCACGCGCTGTACGTGACCATCAACGACATCGTCCTCAACCCCGGCACGCCCCACGAGCAGCGCCGGCCCTTCGAGATCTTCATCAACTCCAAGGGCATGGAGCACTTCCAATGGATCGTCGCCCTCACCCGCATCATGTCGGCGGTGTTCCGCAAGGGTGGCGACTGCACCTTCCTGGTGGAGGAACTGAGCGCGGTGTTCGACCCTCGTGGCGGCTACCTCAAGCGCGGCGGGCTGTACATGCCCTCCCTGGTGGCCGAGATCGGCGCCGTGCTGGAACGCCACCTGGTGGCCATCGGCCTGATGCAGGGCCCCCAGCCCGACCCGGAGCAGCAGCGCTTCCTCGCCGAAAAGCGCGCCGCCTACGAAGCCAGCCTCGGCACCACCACCGCCGAACCCGGCGAAGACTTCCCCCCCGGCGCCCAGCTCTGCGGCAAGTGCAACACCCAGGCCGTCGTCCGCATGGACGGCTGCGCCACCTGCCTCAACTGCGGTCATTCGAAATGTGGGTGAGCCCGTTCAAAACGCATGCGTTTTGAAGGGCGAACGACCGGCCATGGATGGCCGGGCCGGGGTTGAGCTTGGGCAGCGGAGTATCGACAGGGATGTCTGCGCCTGAGCGGATCTTCACGCCAGACGAGCATGCGTTTTTAAGGGCGAACGACCGGCCATGGATGGCCGGGCCGGGGCTGAGCTTGGGCAGCGGAGTACCGACAGGGACGTCCACAGCGGGCTCTACCCCTGCTTGTTCAACGCATGCCTCGTGCCCTCCCTGGGCTGAAGCCCAGGCTACATCCGTTCCCTTCCGGGACTTCAGAGTCGGACGTAGGTAGCTGCACCACTTTCGGCAAACCGGCAACATGTCGCCTTTTCCAGGTTCAGGGAGAACCCGAATGATCCGCTTCACCCTCTCGAATGTGGCACAGGGTGCGCGCTATCCACGCCTGCCGGCCGATACCGTCATGCGTGCGCTGCTCAATCGGCCGGTGGAAGCGCTGGACTGCATGACCGCCGAACTGCTGGAGGAGGACAACTGCAACGCGTTCGCCAAGGCCGCATGCCGTGCTTTCTATGGTCACCACCCGCTGGTTATCCGCCCGGACGACATCTGGCTCTGCATCGCCCAGGGCTTCGCGAACCATATGGCGCTGCATGGCGAGCAGCTAAGGCCCGATCTGGTGAGCCACCAGGGCAAGAAGACGCTGACGGTGTTCTGCCCCGACTACCCCTTCGCCGATAAGAACCGGTGGGTCGAGCTGTTCGGTGACTTCTCCCAGCAGATCGCCGGGGAGATTCCGCAGTTCTCCGACTTCATCGCCACCGCCTTCTCCACCACCGGACCTGTCGAGCAGGCAGCCTTCGCGCTGTGCTGGATGGACGCCTTCAGTGGCTATTTCGACTACGAGATGCTGGCCGGCTGCGGCATACCCGAGATCGAGCTGCAGGGCACGGAGGACGATTGGAATCTGATCATCGAGCGCTTCACCGCCCTGGAGGGCTACGTCCTGGGCCATTGGGTGGCGAGCCTGAAACCGGTGCTGGAAGCCATTGCCCGCACGGCCTCCGGTGAAGTGGACCGTGCCTTCTGGGAGTCCTTCTTCCGCTATCGCAGCGGTTCGGGCCCGTCGGAGCTGACGGGCTGGATCCTGACGCTCTTCCCCTACATCGTCGACACGGCCACCGACGCGCTGCGGCCGAACCCCTACCTGGGGGATTGGCAGGTGCGTTTCGAGCGGGCGGGCGTGGCGGCGCTGAGCGGTGACTGGCTGATGCCGGACCAGGCCCAGGGGCCGGACATGCAGGCCATCCCCAAGAGCCTGGTGAGCGCGACGCTGCTGATTGATGAGTTCACCATCGGCAAGAAGCGCAATGCACGGTTGGTGGGCGGGCTATTCGGCGTGGCCCAGCGCGACGAGGACGGCGCGCTGTACCCCGTCTTCGGCTGGGCGGTGGTGGAAGAGCCGGCCTGCTAAAGCGCAAAGGGCAGCGGCAGCTCCACCACCTGGCGATGGGCCAGGCGGCGCTGGAATTCGGCGGGGTCGTGGATCAGCACGTCCTGGCCGGCGAAGGCTTCGGCGGCGATCAGGCGCGACAGCCAGAAACGCACGCAGGCGACGCGCAGCAGCGTCGGCCAGAGTTCGGCCTCGGCGGCGGTGAAGGGGCGCAGGGCAACGTAGGCGCCGAGCAGGGCGCGGGCGCGGGCCTCGTCGAGCTGGCCGTCGTCGTCGGAGCACCAGTCGTTGAGGGTGATGGCCAGGTCGTAGAGCATCGGGCCGGAGCAGGCGTTGTAGAAGTCGATCACCCCGGCCAGGTGCGGGCCGTCGAACAGGGCGTTGTCGCGGAACAGGTCGGCGTGCAGGTTGGCCCGTGGCAGGGCCTGGATGCGGGGCTTGAGGCGTTCGATCTCGGCCAGGGCCTGCTCCAGCAGCGGGCGGGCCTGGGCGTCGAGGCGCTCGGCCTGGTGCGGGCCTTCGCTGAGCATCCAGTCGAGCCCGCGGTCGCTCTTGCGTTCGATGGGCTGGTCGCGGGTGGCCAGGTGGATGCGCGCCAGCAGCGTGCCGACTTCGCCGCAGTGGTGCGGGTTGGGTTCGCGCAGGTGGCGCCCGGCGAGGCGCGGCTGCAGCAGCGCGGGCTTGCCGGCGAGGCTGCGCAGGGCCTGGCCGTCTTCGCTGCGCAGGGCGTAGGGCACCGGCAGGCCGGCGCTGTGGAGCACGTCCAGCAGTTCGATGAAGAACGGCAGGTCGGCCACCGGACCTCGTTCCACCAGGGTCAGGACGTATTCACCCCGCTCCAGGCTGACGAAGAAGTTGCTGTTCTCCGAACCTTCGGCGATGCCCTTGAAGTCCCGGAGCCGGCCCAGCCCGTAGGGGGCGAGGAAGGTTTCGAGTTCGGGGCGCTGCAGCGGGGTGAAAACGGACATTCGACTACCTTGTTGCGGCCACCGTGGCGGCCTTACCAGCTGAAGATCTCCCACTGCGGGATCAGCATGTCGGGGTTGTCCGACCGGATGAAATTGCTGTCGCCGTCAGCGCGGACCAGGAAATAGGGTTTGCCACCCTTGGGGGTGACCTTGATCGCATAGAGGAAGCCGTTCACACGGTATTCCTGGATGGTCTTGTCGCCGTCCTGGCGGATGGTGACGTCGGGTTCCGGCGAGGGGGCCTCGTCGTCGGCGAAGACACTCACCGGCAGGAGGGCCAGCAGACCGGCGAGCAACAGGCGGTTGAAAGCGCGCATGGTGGTAACCTTGTCCCTTATCGTCAATGACCGGGCCATTCTACTGCGGGTCCGGTGAATAAAGGTTGAATTCACGCATGAGCCAAGCCCCTCTCGTCCTCGTCGACGGTTCCTCCTACCTGTACCGCGCCTTCCATGCCCTGCCGCCGCTGATGACTTCGGCGGGCCTGCCCACCGGTGCGGTCAAGGGTGTGCTGAACATGCTCAAGAGCCTGCGCAAGCAGTACCCGGACAGCCCGTTCGCGGTGGTCTTCGACGCCAAGGGCGGGACCTTCCGCGATGCGATGTTCGCCGAGTACAAGGCCAACCGGCCGTCCATGCCGGACGAGCTGCGGGTGCAGGTGGAGCCGCTGCACGCGACCGTGCGGGCCCTGGGCCTGCCGCTGCTGTGCGTTGAGGGCGTGGAGGCCGATGACGTGATCGGCACCCTGGCCCGGCAAAGCGCGGCGGGCGGGCGCCAGGTGGTGATCTCCACCGGCGACAAGGACATGGCCCAGTTGGTCGATCCGCACATTACGCTGGTCAACACCATGACCGGTAGCACGCTGGACATCGATGGCGTGAAAGAGAAATTCGGCGTCGGTCCTGAGCTGATCATCGATTACCTGGCGTTGATGGGCGACAAGGTCGACAACATTCCCGGCGTGCCCGGCGTGGGTGAAAAGACCGCCCTGGGTCTGCTCACCGGCGTGGGCGGCGGGCTCGATGTGCTCTACGCCAGCCTGGACAAGGTGCCCGAGCTGCCGATCCGCGGCGCCAAGGGGCTGCCGGCCAAGCTGCTGGAGCACAAGGACATGGCCTACCTGTCCTACCAGCTCGCCACCATCAAGTGCGACGTGGAGCTGAACGTCGAGATCGATGCCCTGCACCCCGGCGAGCCGGACCGCGAGGCCCTGGCCGAGCTGTACCGCACCCTGGAGTTCAAGAGCTGGCTGGATGACCTGCAGCGCCAGGCCAAGTCGGACGGCGAACAACTGGCCCTGCTGGATGCCCCTGCCGAGCCGGCCGTCGAGACGCGCTATGAAACCGTGCTGGAGCAGGCGCAGTTCGACGCCTGGCTGAAGAAGCTGGAGGCGGCGCCGCTGATCGCCTTCGACACCGAGACCACCAGCCTCGACGCCCAGCAGGCACAGGTGGTGGGGGTGTCCTTCGCCGTGGAAGCCGGCGAGGCCGCCTACGTACCCCTGGCCCACAGCTACATGGGCGTGCCCGCGCAACTGGACCGCGACGCGGTGCTGCAGGCCCTGAAACCGCTGCTGGAAGACCCCGCCAAGGCCAAGGTCGGCCAGCACGCCAAGTACGACATGAACGTCCTGGCCAACGCCTCGACCCCCATCACTGTCCAGGGCATCGCCTTCGACACCATGCTCGAGTCCTATGTGCTGGACTCCACGGCCACCCGCCACGACATGGACAGCCTGGCCCTGAAATACCTGGGCCACAGCACCATCCGCTTCGAGGATATCGCCGGCAAGGGCGCCAAGCAGCTGACCTTCGACCAGATCGCCCTGGAGCAGGCCGGCCCCTACGCCGCCGAGGACGCCGACGTGACCCTGCGCCTGCACCAGGCGCTGTGGCAGAAGCTGGAAGCCGTCCCGTCCCTGGTCACGGTGCTGAAGGACATCGAGATGCCGCTGGTGCCGGTGCTGGCACGCATCGAACGCAACGGTGCGCTGGTGGACGGCAAGCTGCTGGGCCAACAGAGCCTCGAGCTGGGCGAGAAGATGGTGGCCCTGGAGCGCCAGGCCTACGAGCTGGCCGGGCAGGAGTTCAACCTGGGCTCGCCCAAGCAGCTCGGCGCCATCCTCTACGAGAAGCTCGGCCTGCCGGTGCTGGCCAAGACCGCCACCGGCCAGCCCTCCACCGCCGAGAACGTGCTGGCGGACCTGGCCGAGCAGGACTTCGAGCTGCCCAAGGTGATCATGCAGTACCGCTCCCTGAGCAAGCTCAAGAGCACCTACACCGACAAGCTGCCGGAGCAGATCAACCCACGCACCGGGCGCATCCACACCTCCTACCACCAGGCGGTGGCGGCCACCGGGCGCCTGTCCTCCAGCGATCCGAACCTGCAGAACATCCCGATCCGCACGGCGGAAGGGCGGCGCATCCGCCAGGCCTTCGTCGCACCCAAGGGCTACAAGCTGCTGGCGGCGGACTATTCGCAGATCGAGCTGCGCATCATGGCCCACCTGGCCAAGGACGAAGGCCTGCTGGACGCCTTCCGTCACGACCGCGACGTGCACCGGGCGACGGCGGCGGAGGTCTTCGGCGTCGAGCTGGACCAGGTCAGCAATGACCAGCGCCGCAGCGCCAAGGCCATCAACTTCGGCCTCATCTACGGCATGAGCGCCTTCGGCCTGGCCAAGCAGATCGGCGTCGACCGCAAACAGTCCCAGGCGTACATCGACCGCTACTTCGCCCGCTACCCCGGCGTGCTCGCCTACATGGAGCGCACCCGCGAGCAGGCGGCGGCCCAGGGCTTCGTCGAGACGCTGTTCGGGCGCCGGCTGTACCTGCCGGAGATCCACTCGAAGAACCAGGCCATGCGCAAGGGCGCCGAGCGCACCGCGATCAACGCGCCGATGCAGGGTACGGCGGCGGACATCATGAAGCGCGCCATGGTGGCGGTGGATGCCTGGCTGCAGGAGAGCGGCCTGGATGCACGGGTCATCCTCCAGGTGCACGACGAACTGGTGCTGGAGGTGCGCGAGGACCTGGTGGACACCGTGCGCGACGCCATCCGCCCGCTCATGAGCGGCGCCGCCGAGCTGGATGTGCCGCTGGTGGTGGAAGTCGGCGTGGGCAACAACTGGGACGAGGCGCACTGAGTGCGCCCACCGGCTTAGCGCTGCATCGCATAAGAGGCAGCACTGACCGGACGAATAATTTCTGATGCAGCGGTGAACTTTTGTGAAGCACGCCCGGTCAGAGACTGGGAATGGCTGGTGAAGCCTTCGATGCTCCTTTTGCTGTGTTTAGTGTTGGCAGATATCTGAACCCCGCCCTAGCGGTTCAGACTTGAACCCCGGAACTTCCCCCTCCCCATACGAAGTCCGGGGTTTTTTTTGCCTGCGATTCAGGCGTCGGATGCGTCGCCGCCTTCCTCGAATTCCTCGCCCAGCTGCAGCCAGCGGGCCAGCACGGCCTGGGCCTCTTCCACGCCCTGGCGCTTGGGTGCGGAGAACAGCTGGATGCTGACGTCATCGCCCCAGCCCTTGCGGATTTCCTGACGCACCTTCAGCAGCGCGTTCTTCGAGGCACCATAGGCCAGCTTGTCGGCCTTGGTCAGGAGGATGTGCAGCGGCATGTGGCCGGCGCTGGACCAGTCCAGCATCAGGCGGTCGAAGTCGGTGAGCGGGTGGCGGATGTCCATCATCAGCACCAGGCCGACCAGGCTCTCGCGACTGCTCAGGTAGGCCTCCAGGTGGTGCTGCCAATGCTGCTTGAGGGGGATCGGCACCTTGGCGTAGCCGTAGCCGGGCAGGTCCACCAGGCGGCGGTCCTCGTCCAGGGAGAAGAAGTTGAGCAGCTGGGTGCGGCCCGGAGTCTTCGAGGTACGCGCCAGGTTGGCGTGGGTCAGGGTGTTCAGCGCGCTGGACTTTCCGGCGTTGGAACGGCCGGCGAAGGCGACCTCCAGACCCTGGTCGGGTGGGCATTGGTCCACCTTGGCGGCACTGATGAGGAAGCGGGCCTGCTGGCACAGGCCGATGATCGGATTCTTGAATGACATGAAGGAGTCCACAGGGTGCGACCTGGTGTCGCAGAGGGCGGTTTCGTTTCCGTTTGGGCAGCGCCAGTATATAATGCCGCAGATTTAGTGTGCGCTTTATCCCCCAGGGTACAAGGGCCACGGGAACGACCAGGGCACTGCAGAAAGCCCGGCGAAGCCCCTCTGATGAGGTTGATCATGAAGAAGATGGTAGTCGTCGCAAGCCTTGCGGCGCTGGCCTTTGGCGCTCAGGCTGCTCAGGAACCGGAAGCCGTTTTCAACCGGACCTGCGGGGCCTGCCACAATGGTCAACTGCCTATGGCGCCCAAGAAGGGCGACAAGGCGGCCTGGGAGCCGCGACTGGCCAAGGGCACAGATGCTCTGGTTCAGAGCGTCACCAATGGTTTGAATGCCATGCCTCCCCGAGGCTTGTGCATGGACTGCAGTGCCGAAGACTACAAAGCGGTCATCCAGTGGATGAGCCAATAACGAAGGTAGTCGGGCGCTAGATTCTTTCACCCTTAGCCGTAATTGGATTAGCTGATGAACAAAGTACTCGTGAGTCTGCTGTTGACCCTGGGCATCACCGGTCTGGCCCACGCCGCAGGCGACGCCAAGGCCGGCCAGGCCAAAACCGCCGTATGCGGCGCTTGCCACGGTCCGGACGGCAACAGCCTTGCCCCGAACTTCCCCAAACTCGCCGGCCAGGGCGAGCGTTACCTGCTCAAGCAACTGCATGACATCAAGGCTGGCAAGCGCCAGGTGCTGGAAATGACCGGCCTGCTGACCAACCTCAGCGACCAGGACCTCGAAGACATCGCCGCCTACTACTCCAGCCAGGCCGGTAGCGTCGGCGCAGCCGATCCCAAGCTGGTGGCCCGTGGTGAAGCCCTGTTCCGTGGCGGCAAGCTGGAAGAAGGCATGCCCGCCTGCACTGGCTGCCACGCCCCGGACGGCGCCGGCAACGCCGCTGCCGGCTTCCCGCACCTGGGTGGTCAGCACGCCCAGTACGTGGCCAAGCAACTGACCGATTTCCGCGAAGGCAACCGCACCAACGACGGCGACAACATGATCATGCGCGCCATCGCCGCCAAGCTGAGCAACAAGGACATCGAAGCCGTTTCCAGCTATATCCAGGGTCTGCACTAAGCTTTCCCGAGCGGTAGTAAACGGTAAATGAAAGGGTGGCTAAGGCCACCCTTTTTCATTGGCCGCCTCGCTACAATGCGGAACCCGTCCAGCGGCCCCCGGTCGAAGCTGGGCCCGTCGCAGAACCCCACGATCCGTCTAGGAGCCAAGCATGCGTAACCTGATCCTTTCCGCCGTACTCGCCAGCGCGAGCCTGTTCGGCATGACCGCCGCCCACGCCGAAGACATCCAGGCGGGCAAGCAGTATGTCGAGCTGAGCAGCCCGGTGCCGGTTTCCAAGCCCGGCAAGATCGAGGTGGTGGAGCTGTTCTGGTACGGCTGCCCGCACTGCTACCAATTCGAACCGACCGTGAACGCCTGGTCCGAGAAACTCCCGGAAGATGTCAACTTCGTGCGCATTCCCGCCATGTTCGGCGGCTTGTGGAACGTCCATGGCCAGTTGTTCATCACCCTCGAGAGCATGGGTGTGGAGCACGCCGTACACAAGGCCGTGTTCGAGGCCATCCACAAGGAAGGCCAAAAGCTCGCCACCAAGGAAGCCATGGCTGATTTCCTCGCCCCCCACGGCGTCGACAAGGAAGCCTTCCTCAAGGCCTTCGACTCCTTCGGCGTGAAGAGCCAGATGGAGAAAGCCAAGAAGCTGGCCGTTGCCTACCAGATCTCCGGCGTACCGACCCTCATCGTCAACGGCAAGTACCGCTTCGACATCGGCTCCTCCGGCGGCCTGGAGCAGACCACTGCCGTCGCCGACTACCTGATCGCCAAGGAGCGTGCCGCGAAGTAAGCGGCACCGGGGGCAGGCCCATGCTGCGCCGCTGGAGCAACAATCGCACCGCTGGCCTGCGCACCGCGCAGGTCAACCCCCATTGCAACGCCAGCGGCCTACCCGAAGACGGTCGGCTGCGCCTGCTCAGCTTCAACATCCAGGTCGGCATCAACACCGGCCACTACCGCCACTACCTCACCCGCGGCTGGCAACACCTCCTGCCCCACGCAGGGCGTGCCGGCAACCTCCAGCGTATCGGCGCCCTCCTGGGCGACTACGACCTCGTCGCCCTGCAGGAAGTGGATGGCGGCAGCCTGCGCTCGGGCTACGTCAACCAGGTCGAACACCTGGCCCAGCTCGGTGCCTTCCCCTACTGGTACCAGCAGCTCAACCGCAACCTCGGGCGTCTGGCCCAGCACAGCAACGGCCTGCTCAGCCGCCTGCAGCCCACCCAGCTTGAAGACCACCCCCTGCCCGGTCCGCCCGGTCGAGGTGCCATCCTCATGCGCTTCGGCGAGGGCGACGACGCCCTGGTGGTGGTCATGATGCACCTCGCCCTCGGCACCAAGGCCCGCAGCCGCCAACTCGCCTATATCCGCGAACTGATCGGCAGCTACCGCCACCAGGTGCTCATGGGCGACATGAACACCCACGCCACCGACCTGCTGCACCACTCGCCCCTGCGTGATCTCGGGCTGCTGGCGCCGCAGGTCGAGGCCACCTTCCCGAGCTGGCGCCCCCAGCGCTGCCTGGACCATATCCTGCTCAGCCCCAGCCTCACCCTGGAGCGTGTGCAGGTGCTCAGCCAACCCATCTCCGACCACCTGCCGGTGGCCGTGGACATCCGTCTGCCTGCCTCCCTGCATGGTGACGCCCTCCCGGCCAGGCTCGACCCTTCCGGAACCGCACCATGAGCGACGACGGCCAGCGCTGGAAAGCCAAGTACCTGGAAAGCCTGGAAGAGCAGGAAAAGCTCGAACGCCTCTGGGAGGCGCGCCTCGACCTGTTGCGCCGGGGTCTGGTGCGCAGCTCCCTGGCCGCCGAAGGCACCGACAAGGCGGTGGACACCTGCATGCAGGAACTGCGCGAGATCATCCGCGGCGACAAGATCGATGCCGGCCTGTCCGCCCTGATCCCCCGGCTGGAAAAGGCCGTGCTCGACTCCGAGCAGCGCCGCCAGCAACGCATCCAGCAGAACGTCGGCGCCCTGAGTGGCCTGGCCAACCAGTTGCTCAAGCTCGACGTCCCCCGGGAGGTGCGCAAATCCCTCAAGCAGTTCGCCAAGCGCCTCGAAGAGCGCGCCGGCAGCCCCCGCGAGATGCCCGCCCTGCTCAGCGAACTGAGCGAGCTGCAGAACCGCGCCCTCGACGTGCTGACCGGCGACGCCCCGCTGCCGCGCCCAGGCTTGCTGCAGCGCCTGTTCGGCAACGGCGAGGGCGGGGCCGACGAGGCCCAGCCCGGCGCGCCGGATGTTCCCCTGGCCAGCGCACTGGCCGTGCCGGCCCCGGCCCCCGCCCAGGTCCCGGCCGACGAGGACGACGAGCTGGACAACCCCGCCACCACACCCCAGCCTGCTGCACCTGCACCTGCACCTGCACCTGCACCTGCACCTGCACCTGCACCTGCACCTGCACCTGCACCCAGCGCGGCAGCCCCGTCGAGCGCCCCCGAGCCTGGCGCAGAGGCCGCCATCTCCGTCGCTCCGGTGCCAGTTGTTCCGCCTGCCGCCGCTCCGGTCGCCCCGGCGCCCTACCCGGCCACACTCGAGGCCGCACCCGCCGCCCAGCCCCTAGCCGCGGCGGACGAGCCCCGCCCGGGTCTGGACAGCCTGCCCATGCCCCACAGCCTGATCACCGGCGAAGGGGACCCGGCCTACGAACTGCCACCCGCCCCCGAGCCCGGCTACAGCGCCGTCGCCCCCCATGTGGCCTCCAGCCTGCGCAACCTGCTGGACGAACTGGACCTGCCCGAGCGCCACAAGCCCCAGGCCGAAGACCTGCGGCGGCGCCTGGAAGGCAACCTCAACTGGTACGAACTGGTCCCCGTGCTGGATGACCTCGCCGTGCTGGTGCTGGCCATCACCGACAACGGCCACCGCGAATTCGCCGGTTACCTGCAGCAGCTCAACGAGCGCCTGGCTGCCTTCGTCGCCACCCTCACCAGCGCCCACCAGGGCTACAACGACGAACTGCAGAACGCCCGTCAGCTCGACGACCAACTGCGCGAGCAGGTCAGCGGGTTGCAGAACAGCGTCCAGGAAGCCACCGACCTGGACGACCTCAAGCGCGCCGTCGAGCAGCGCCTCGAAGGCCTGCTCAGCACCATGAACGACTTCCAGCGCGAGCGCGAAGTGCGCGAGGCCGAGGTCAGCGGGCGCCTGCAGAGTCTGATCGAGCGCGTCTCCACCATGGAGCAGGAAGCCAACACCTTCCGCGACCACCTTGAAGAGCAGCGCCAGAAAGCCCTGCGCGACGCCCTCACCGGCCTGCCCAACCGCGCCGCCTGGAGCGAGCGCCTGGAGCTGGAGGTAGCGCGCTGGAAGCGCTACGGCGGCGAACTGCTGCTGGGCGTGCTGGACATCGACCACTTCAAGCGGATCAACGACAACTACGGCCACCTGGCCGGCGACAAGGTGCTCAAGCTGATCGCCGGCGAGATCGCCAAGCGCCTGCGCAAAACCGACTTCATCGCCCGCTTCGGCGGCGAGGAGTTCGTCCTGCTGATCCCCGCCACCCAGCTCGACGGCGGTCGCCAACTGCTGGACAACCTGCGCGCGGGTATCGAACAGTGCCCGTTCCACTTCAAGGGTGAACCGGTGACCATCACCCTCTCGGGCGGGCTGGTGTCCTTTGCACCGGGGGAAAGCGACGCGGCCGCCTTCGAACGGGCCGACCAGGCCCTCTACCGGGCCAAGCGCGGCGGCCGCAACCGCATCGAACTGGGTTGAGCGCCGCCTAGGCGGCGCTGGTCAGGTAGGGCTTCCACGCCTCCGGCACCTGTTCCAGGCGTGGGTAGTCCAGCGCATCCAGTTGCAGGCGTGACAGCACGAAGGGCGTATGCCGCAGGTTGCGTGGCACCGCCCGCAGCTCCGGCAGCCACAGGCTCACGTACTCCGCCTCCGGGTCCAGATGGCGTGCCTGGCGCAAGGCATTGAACGCCTGGCTGCGCTGCGGATCGCTCGCCACCCCGGCCAGGTAGGCCCAGTTGCCCCAGTTGCTCGCCGGGTCGTGGTCCAGCAGGTGCTCCTCGAACCAGGCCGCGCCGTGGCGCCAGTCCTGCTGCAGGTCGCTGACCAGGTAGCTGGCCACCACCTGTCGCAGGCTGTGGGCGAGGAAGCCGGTGGTCGCCAGCTCGCGCATGGCCGCATCCACCAGGGGCAGGCCGGTGCGCCCGTGGCACCAGGCCTCGAAGCGCGCGTCCAGGTTCTGCGGCGCCCGTGCCGTGGCACGCACGCCGCCGGGCTGGAACAGCGCCTCGCCGTGGCGCAACAGCGTCCAGCGGAAGAAGTCGCGCCACAGCACCTGTTCCCACAGCAGGCGGGTGGACGCATTGGCCCCGTGCTGCGCCTCGTGGCGACGCAGCTCCGCCACCACCCGGCGGGCCGACAGGCAGCCGTTGGCCAGCCAGGGGGAGAACTTGGAGGAGTACTCGGTCCCGGTCAGGCCGTAGCGGGTCGTCTCGTAGTCGCGTACCCCGCGCCCTTCCCACAGGTAATCGCGCACCCGGGCCAGGGCCGCCGGTTCGCCGCCGGCGAAGGGGAAGGTGCTGTTCACGTGGGCCAGGGGCTCCCCCAGGCCGAGGCGGGACAGGCTCGGCAGCGGCTCGAACAGCCGCTCCGCCGGCTCCGGCGTCGGTGGCAGGGCGGCCGGGGCCGAGCGTGGCTGGAACACGCTGAGGCGTTGCTGCACCCGGTCGCGGAACTGGCTGAACACCGCAGGCAGCGCCTCCACCGGGCCCGGCAGCTCCTCGCGGCGCAACAGCGTATCGCCGGCGAAGGTGGACAGCGGCACGCCGGCCAGCGCCTGGCGGGTCTCCTCGATCAGCGTCCGGGCCACTGGTGCCACTTCATCCAGGGTCAGCACCTCGTCCAGTTGCAGGTGGTCCACCAGCGCCGGGATCACCTGGGACGCCACGCCCTGCACCACCAGCAGGCGTGACCCGCGGTGGCGCAGCTCGCCGTCCAGCGCCGCCAGGCTTTCCAGCAGGAAGCGCATGCGGTGCACGCCCATCGGCCGGGTGCCGAAGGCGCCGGGGCGCAGCAGGGTCGGGTCGAAGACGTACAGCGGCAGCACGCGCTCAGCGCCCAGAGCGGCCTGCACGGCCGGGTGGTCGTCGAGTCGCAGGTCCTGTTTGAACCAGAGCAGGCGACGCATGGCGAGAGTCCTCTTGGGCAGGTCCGTTTCCCGGGTTGTCCTTGTGTCTGTACACGTTATAGGCAATTTCCGGTAATTGAACAGTGCCGTCCGGAAGGGCCGGACGCACGCCGGGCGGCTGCGTATAATCGCGACCCCTTGCCTGGCACCCCGCAATGAACGGGGCCGTCACCCTCACCGGAGCCTTTCGATGCGTGCATCCTTCCACCGCGCCGCCTGTTGGCTGGGCGCGCTGGCCCTGGGCCTGTGCTCCGCCCAGGCGCCGGCCGAATCCCTGCTGCCCTTGATGGACAGCAACCTGGCGTTCACCACCCTGCCCTATTCCGCCGGGGAGAGCTTCGTCCGCCCCGGCAACGAAGCCCCGCGCGCGCCCCTGGCCAGCGCCGGCCTCGGCTGGCACGCCAGCAGTGCCGAGCACCTGGCCCTGAGCGGGTTGAGCCTGATCGTCGTCGCGCCGGAGCTGGAGCTGTTCGACCTGGCGCTGCTGCCCCGTGACGACGCCCGCGAGCCGGGCCGGGCCACCCAGCTCAGCGGCACCTGGCTGTATGCCTTCGGCATCGGCGACAGCGAATGGCTGCTGGACGGCGGCCTCGACTGGGCCGGCAGCGAAGGCTCGCGAGCAGCGGGCTTCGGCTTCAGCCCGCAACTGAGCTTCGATGCCGGCGACTACTTCTTCTCCCGCGAGCGCGAGCTGCTGCTCGGCCTGCAGTACCTGCAACAGAGCGGCGGCCTGGGCCAGGGTGACGACCGCCTGCTGCCCCTGCCGGGCGACCAGCGTGCCCTGCGCGGCACCCTGCGCTACCGCTTCTGACGGTCGGTGGGTGCCGCTCGACGGCACCCGGCCCACCCTCCTACCATTCCGCATCCCGCACAGGAGCGCTCATGGACACCCTCGGAATCGCGGTGCTGATCTTCCTGGTCACCGACCCCTTCGGGAACATCGCCATCTTCCTCGCCGCCCTGAAGAACGTCGCCCCCGAGCGGCGCCTCAAGGTCGCCCTGCGCGAGCTGGTGTTCGCCCTCGGCCTGCTGCTGCTGTTCCTCACCTTCGGCGAGAACATCCTCAGCGGCCTGGGCCTGTCCCGCGAGGCCATCGCCATCGCCGGCGGCATCATCCTCTTCATCATCGCCCTGCGGCTGATCTTCCCCCGGCCCGAAGGCGTGCTCGGCGACCTGCCCGGCGGCGAGCCGATGCTGGTGCCCCTGGCCACCCCAGCGGTGGCCGGCCCCTCCGCCCTCGCCGTGCTGATGACCCTGCGCAACACCCACCAGGGCCAGCTTTGGGAGCTGTACATCGCCGTGATCCTGGCCTGGGCCTGCACCGCCGTGATCCTTCTGCAGGCCGCCTTCCTCCAGCGCTTCCTCGGCCAGCGCGGCCTCATGGCCGTCGAGCGCCTCACCGGCATGTTGCTGATCATGCTCAGCGTCGACATGCTCCTCGACAACCTGCAAAGCGTGTTGCACATCCGCCCATGAAACGACTCCTCCCCCTTGGCCTGTGCCTGACCCTGCTCGGTGGTTGCGCCCATGACGGCCTGCAGATCGACCACAGCCACCCCTCGCAGAACCAGAACAGCCGGGTGCAGTACATCGTCCTGCACTACACCTCCACCAACCTGGCCAACTCCCTGCATCTGCTCACCGAAGGCGATGTCAGTGCCCATTACCTGATCGGTGCCCAGCCGCCCACCATCTACCAACTGGTGAGCGAGGACCGCCGCGCCTGGCATGCCGGGCAGAGCGAATGGCAGGGCCGCACCTGGCTGAACGCCAGCACCATCGGCATCGAGCTGGTCAACGAAGGCTACCGGCAGACCGACCACGGGCTGGAATGGGAGCCCTTCGACGAGGGCCAGATCAACGCCCTCATCCCCCTCCTCAAGGACCTGGTCAAGCGTCACGGACTGCCGATGGGCAGCATCATCGGCCACAGCGACATCGCCCCCCAGCGCAAGGTCGACCCCGGCCCCCTGTTCCCCTGGAAGCGCCTGGCCGACGCCGGCCTGGTGCCCTGGCCGGACGACCGCGCCGTGGCCGAGGAACAGGTACGCTTCGCCACCGCCCTGCCCACCGTGGACTGGTTCCAGATGCAACTGGAGCGCCAGGGCTATGCCGTGCCGCGCAACGGCCTGCTGGACGAAGCCACCCGCAACGTCATCGTCGCTTTCCAGATGAAGTACCGCCCGAGCCGCTACGACGGCCAGCCGGACGCCGAGACCGCCGCCCTGCTGCTGGTGCTCAACCGCGGCGCGCACTGAGCACCGCTTCTAAACGGGCAGCGTCAGGTAGAACTGCGCCCCCTCGCCGGGGCGTGAGTAGATGCCGATGCGGCCGCCGTGCAGCCGCACGATCTCCTTGCACAGCGCCAGCCCCAGGCCCACGCCACCGGGGTTGTGCCCCAGTTGGACGAAAGGCTCGAAGATGCGTGCCTGCTGGCTGTACGGCACGCCGTCGCCGTTGTCCTCCACACTGAGGATCACCCGCTCGCCATGGCGGCGTGACTGCAGGCGGATGCGCCCATCGCGGGGGGCGTGGCGCAGCGCGTTGCTCATCAGGTTGTCCAGCACCCGCTCCAGTTGCGGTCGGTCCACCGGCACCCGGGGCAGCGGGCCCTGCAGGTCCAGCTCGATGGCCACCTGCCGCTCCCCGGCCTGGGCCAGAAAGCGCTCGCGCACCCCGCCCAGCAGCTCGTCCAGGTCGCAGGGCGCCAGGGTCAGGGGCTGCATACCGTTCTGGTAGCGGGAGAAGTGCAGCAGATCATTGATCAGCCGCACCAGGCGCAGCATCTCCTCGTCCACCGTCTGCAGCAGATCCGCCTCGCGGGAGTCCGGCGCCACCTTCACCCGCTCGCGCAGCAGGCCGAAGGCCATCTGCATGCCGGTCACCGGTGTGCGCAGCTCATGGGAGGCACGCAGCACGAACTCGTTGCGCACCCGCTCGAAGGCGCGCTGCTCGGTCACATCGCGCAGCACCATCACCGCACCCAGCACCCGCGCATCGTCCAGGCTCACCGGGGTCAGCCGCCAGCTCAGCAGGCGATGCTCACCCTCGGCGAGGATGTCCAGGTCCGGGTGCACCTGGTCCAGCGCCTGGCCGGCCAGCACCCGCCGGGTGGTCTCTTCCAGCGCCGGCACCGCCAGGGCGCGGCTCAGCGGCTGGCCCAACTGCTCGGTGTCCCAGGCCAACTGACGCTGCGCCACCGGGTTGGCGTGCTCGATGCGGCCGTCGCGGTCGAGGATCAGCAAGCCGTCGTCGATGCTGTCCAGCACCGCCTTAAGCCGCCGCTGCTCGGCCAGCATCTTCTCGATATTGGTTTCCTTCAGTTGCCGCAGGGCCTCGGCCATCAGCCCGAAGCGTCGGCTCAGAGAGGCCATCTCGCTCACCGAGGAGAGCGGCAGGGTGACCTGGAAATCGCCCTGGCCGATGCGGTCCGCCGCCCGCGCCAGCGCCTCGATGGGCGCACCGAAGCGCCGTGCAATGCCGTGGGCGGTCACCACCCCGATCAGCAGCACCGCCAGGGCCAGCAGGCCCAGCAACCCGGCCACCAGCACCGCCCGCTCGCGGGTGTAGCGCTCGGTGCTGGAGATGTTGTCCAGCGCGAGGCGCTGCAGGTCCAGCATGGCGTTGCGGGTGGCGTTCAGCGCCTCGCTGAAGGCCACATCGTCCATCGGCTGGCGGTCGTCGCTGGCCGGCGTTGCCGACACCTCGACGAAGCGTGCGAAGTGCTCGGCGATGGCCCGGAAGCCCTCCCGCGTGCCCGCGTCCCGCGCATTCATCAGCCCCCGCTCCACCCCGCTGCGAAAGTGCTGCTGGGCGTCGTGCAGCTTCACCGGGTCGGTATGCGGTGCCGTCAGCAGCACCAACTGGTCGCCCAGGTGGCGGCGCATCTGCTCACCCAGGTCGATGGTGGAGAAGTTGTAGGCGATCAGTTGCTCCTGGGAGCGCGCCAACTGCATCACGCTGGTCACCCCCAGCAGCAGCCCCAGCAGGGCCACGGTGATCAACGCGGAGATGCTGAGGAACAGCCGCGTGCGCAGCTTCATCGGGAACCTCACAGGCTGTATTGCTTGCGCTTCCGGTACAGCGTCGAAGCGTCGATGCCGAGCGTCCGGGCCGCCTGGTCCAGGGTGTCGCTGGTGGCCAGCACCGCCGCGATGTGGGCCTTCTCCAGGTCCTCCAGGCTCATGGCGGCGCCGATGCGCGGGGCGTTGTTGGCGCTCGGCGCCTCGCTCAGGCCGAGGTTGCCGACGTCCACCAGCTCCTGAGAGCAGATGATGCTGGCCCGCTCGATCACGTTGCGCAGCTCGCGCACGTTGCCCGGCCAGGCGTAGTTCAGCAACGCCTCCCGCGCCGCCTCGCTGAAGCCACGGGCCGGCCGCGCGTAGTCCTTCACGAAGCGTGCGAGGAAGCGCTCGGCCAGGCCCAGCAGGTCCTCGGTGCGCTCGCGCAGCGGTGGCAGGTGCAGGGTGATCACGTTCAGGCGGTAGAGCAGGTCCTCGCGGAAGCGCCCCTCGCGGACCATCTCGTCCAGGTTGAGGTTGGTGGCAGCGAGGATGCGCACATCGGCGCGGCGGGTCACCGCATCGCCCACCCGCTCGTACTCCTTGTCCTGGATGAAGCGCAGCAGCTTGGGCTGCAGGGTCAGCGGAAAATCGCCGATCTCGTCGAGGAACAGCGTGCCGCCGTCGGCCTGGCTGACCCGGCCCAGGGTGCTCTCGCTGGCCCCGGTGAAGGCGCCGCGGGTGTGGCCGAACAGCTCGCTCTCCATCAGCTCCGCCGACAGCGACGGGCAGTTGATGGTCACGCAGGCCTTCTTCGCCCGCTTGCTCCAGCCGTGGATGGCGCGGGCCAGCTCGCCCTTGCCGGTGCCCGACTCGCCGAGAATGAGGATGTTGGCATCGGTGCCGGCCACCTGCCGGGCCGTCTCCAGCACCGCCATCATCGCCGGGCTCTGGGAGTCCAGGCCGTCACCGGGCTTGCGCACCTCACCCTCCAGGGCCTCCAGGCGCGCGGTCAGCTGGCGCACTTCCAGTTGCTTGGCCGCCGACAGGCGCAACTGGTCGGGGCTGCACGGCTTGACCAGGTAATCCGCCGCGCCGGCCTGCATGGCGTCCACCGCCGTGTCCACCGCCGAATGCGCGGTGACGATCACCACCCGCATCCACGGCGCCTGCACGCGCATCTGCGCCAGCACGTCCAGGCCGTTGTCTTCACCCAGGCGCAGGTCGAGGAAGCACAGGTCGAACACCTGCCGTTGCAGGATCGCCTCCGCCTGCGCCGCACTGCTGGCGGTGGCCACGCTGTAACCCTCGTCCTCCAGGCAGTACCGGAAGGTGCGCAGGATCGCCGATTCGTCATCCACCAGCAGGATGCGTCCGCGGGTTTCCGTTGCCGATGCCATGTTCTTGCTCCGCTGTGTCGTGTCGTTGTTCGAGGGCGCGTACCCCGCCATCTGGGCGGGACGCGCAGGGACCGGGGTGGCCGTCTGGTGCTTAGTCCAGGAAAGATCGTGCAAGTTGCAAGACGATTTCTTACACGGATTGCAGCCTGCACGCAGGCGTTATTCTCGTGGCGAGGCTAACCAATTGTTTTTCAAGGAGAAAAGGCTTTCTAAAAAGCTGGCACAACGCTTGCGAAATCCCCTGCCGAGAGCGTCCGGAATCGCACGGACCAGGAGAACGCAAAATGACCCGTACTACCGCACAACTGAATGAACTGATCGAAATCACCCGCGACGGCGAGCGCTTCTACCAGCACGCCATCGAAGAAGTCCGTGACCCCAACCTGCAGAACCTGTTCCGCGAGATGGCCAGCGCCAAGACCGAGGTCATCCAGGCGCTCACCGTGCGCGTCGCCGCCAACCACGAGACGCCCTCCACCGGCGGCACCCTGATGGGCACCCTGCGCCAGGTCTATGCCGACACCCGCGCCGCCCTGGCCAAGGACGAGCACGCCGCCTACGTCGGCCAACTGGAGCAGGCCGAGGACCGCATCCTGCACGCCTTCGAGGATGCCCTGGAAACCGCCGAACCCAATGTCCGCGAGCTGATCGCGGTGGAAATGCCCAAGGTCCGCGCCTGCCACGACCGCATGCGCAGCCTCAAGCAGTCCATGGCCTGAGGCGGCCCCGTCCGCCACCTGTGCAGGGAGGAGAACCGGCATGAACCGTCCACATCCCCGTCTCGCGGTCCTTGACCAGGGCCTGCTGGTCGCCCTCGCGATGTTCCTGCTGATGCGGGTGGAACACCCGTTGCGCAGCGCCCTGAAGGCCCGCGAACACCTGCCCGCCCACATCGAAGTGGTGCCCACGCCGGCGGCGGACCAGCGCCCGGCCACCCCACCGGCGGACGACCTGCACACCGTGGCGCAACAGCGCTTCCTCGAACCGACGCAGCAACCGCGCTGGGTGTTCTGACCCCAAGGAGCACGACCATGTGGACCCTGGCCCTCGTATTCGCCGCCCTGCTCACCCTCAGCCTGCTGGCCCTGGCCAGTGCCCTGGCGATGGGCAACGCGCTGCTGGAAAGCCATTACCTCAGCGACCTCGACCTCGACACCCCGGATCCCCACACGCCCCAGGACGAAGCCTCCGCCTCGTTCGGCGCACAGCACGACCTCGGCCTGGCGCGCTGACCCTACCTACCACGCAGGAGAACTCACCATGCTCAGTTGGGCCCTTACCTTCCTCGTCATCGCCATCGTCGCCGCTGTCCTGGGCTTCGGCGGTATCGCCGGCACCGCCGCAGGCATCGCGAAGATCCTCTTCGTGCTGTTCCTGGTGCTGTTCATCGTCTCGTTCATCTTCGGCCGCCGCCGCGGCTAGGGAGGCCCGATGCGAATGCTGCGCCCACTCTGCGCCGCCCTGCTGCTCGGCCTCGCCGGCAGCACGGCGCTGGCCGCCGACACCGACGCCGAGTACCGCCTCAACGAACTGCTGGGCACCGACCCGCAGTACCGCGAGACGTGGCAGAACCTGGTGGAGGACGAAAGCCGCCTGCCCGACTGGGTGATGAACCTCAGCGGCACCGCCACGCCCATGCAGGCGGTCAACGAGGATGGCGACAAGTACCTGGTGGGCCAGCTCTGCGACAGCGCCGACTGCGCCCACCAGAAGCTGCTGGTGGCCTTCAGTTGGGACAAGGAGAACGCCTACGCCCTGCTGGTGCAGGTCCCGCCGGGCCTGCCGGCGGACAAATTGCCCAGCCGCCACGCCAGCCTGCGCTGGCTGGGCGAGCCGGACGAGGCCCAGAAGGCGATCCTCGACGACGAGCTCCGGCGTGATCCGAACGGGTACTGAGCATTCAGACCACCGGCCCCGCAGGCGGGGCCACATGACCAGGGGGCCGGGTTGTTCCGCGTCGACAGGAGCGGCATGACCCAGGGGTACAGGGGGTACTTCCGCACAGGCGGGCCGGGTCAGGCGAAACCGACGCCGGGCGTTCCACACGGGACGCCCGGCGCGGCTCATTGATGTCCAGCCCGCGGCTGGCCACCCGCCCGGCAGCGCTTCTGGCGCCGCCCCGATGCCCGCCGCTATCATCCGCCCCCATCGGATTCGAGGGACATCCCCCATGCTCAACGGCCTCTGGCTCGGCTTCTTCCTGGTGGCGGCAACCGCCGCAGCGGCACGCTGGATCGGCGGCGACCCCGGCGTCTGGGCGGCCATGGTGGAGAGCCTGTTCGCCATGGCCAAGCTCTCGGTGGAGGTCATGGTGCTGCTGTTCGGCACCCTCACCCTCTGGCTCGGCTTCCTGCGCATCGCCGAGCGTGCCGGGCTGGTGGAACGCCTGGCCCGGCTGCTGGGGCCGCTGTTCCGCCGGCTGATGCCCGAGGTGCCGGCCGGGCACCCGGCGCTGGGGCTGATCACCCTCAACTTCGCCGCCAACGGCCTGGGCCTGGACAACGCCGCCACCCCCATCGGCCTCAAGGCCATGAAGGCCCTGCAGGAGCTCAACCCCAGCGCCACCGTGGCGAGCAACGCGCAGATCCTGTTCCTGGTGCTCAACGCCTCGTCCCTGACCCTGCTGCCGGTGTCGATCTTCATGTACCGCGCCCAGCAGGGCGCCAGCGATCCGACCCTGGTGTTCCTGCCCATCCTGCTGGCCACCACCGCCTCGTCCCTGGTGGGCTTGCTGAGCGTCGCCCTGATGCAGCGCCTGCGCCTGTGGGACCCGGTGGTGCTGGCCTACCTGGTGCCCGGCGCGCTGCTGCTGGGCGCCTTCATGGCGGTGCTCGCCGGGCTCTCCGCCACTGCCCTGGCGGCACTGTCCTCGCTGCTGGGCAACCTGGTGCTGTTCGGGCTGATCCTGATCTTCCTGCTCGCCGGGGCCTTGAAGAAGGTGCCGGTCTACGAAGCCTTCGTGGACGGCGCCAAGGAAGGCTTCGACGTGGCCAAGGGCCTGTTGCCCTACCTGGTGGCGATGCTCTGCGCCGTCGGCGTGCTGCGCGCCTCGGGCGCCCTGGAGTTCGGCCTGGACGGCATTCGCAGCCTGGTGGAGTGGGCCGGCTGGGACACCCGCTTCGTCGACGCCCTGCCCACCGCGCTGGTCAAGCCGTTCTCCGGCAGCGCCGCGCGGGCCATGCTCATCGAGACCATGCAGAGCCAGGGGGTGGACAGCTTCCCCGCCCTGGTCGCCGCCACCGTGCAGGGCAGCACCGAGACCACCTTCTACGTGCTCGCCGTGTATTTCGGTGCCGTCGGCATCCAGCGCGCCCGCCACGCCGTGGGCTGCGCCCTGCTGGCGGACCTCGCCGGGGTGCTGGCTGCCATCGGCGTCTGCTACTGGTTCTTCGGCTGATCCCGGCTTCCCGGCGCTTCCCGGGCTGAAGCCCGGGCTGAAGCCCGGGCTACGGCGCTCCGCATCGAAACCGGCGCCCGGGCAATGATGGGCTTCGCACAGCTCAGCCCATCCTACGTTTGCCGCCATGCTGAGTGCCGTTGGTGGATGGAAAGAGCGCCATCCACCCGATGCCCCAGGCAGCGTCCGTAGGATGCGGTGAGCTCGGCGAACCGCATCAATCCCCGAGCCACCGTTCGTAGGGTGGGCTTCAGCCCACCGCCACGGCACCCCAGCGCCGCTGGGCCGCGCATCCGCTCAACGGGGCTTGGGTGGCAACGGGTCTTCGGTGACTTCGAAACGCAGGGTGCCGATCATCTGCCCGGCCTCGGTCACCACCCGCACCTGCCATTTGCCCACCGGGTTGGCGGGGAAGCGCTGCTTGTGGGTCCAGGCGCGGTAGCCGGCCTCGCGGCCGCCGTGGATGTCGAGGGCGATGCGGTCCACCTCGCGGCCCTCGAAGCGCCATACGTGGTAGATGCGCTCGTTCAGCCCGCGCGGGGCGTTGATCGCGGTGTAGGCGTAGAGGCCGTCGGCCCGCAGCTTGGCGGCGGAGATCTGCTCCACGCCCTGCCCCGGGGTGCGCTGGTTCATCTCCGGCGTCACCGCCACCTCGGTCAGCCACAGGGTGGCCGGCGGCACCATCACCCGGCCCAGCCAGCCGGCGGCGCCCAGGGCCAGGGTCAGCCCCACCAGGGCCAGGCCCCGACGCAGGCTGCGCACGCGCATGGCGCTGCACAGGCTGAGGAACGACAGCAGCACGGCGATGCCCAGGGCCCACTGGAAGCTCTGCGCCGTGGTCAGGTGCAGGATGATCGGCAGCGCCGTCAGCAGCACGGCGAACAGCGCCAGGGAGTGGTAGGCCAGGTACAGCCAGCGGCGCGGTGCCAGGGCGTTGTTGTAGACCGGGTCGGTGATGGAGAACAGCGCCGCCAGCCCCAGCACCCCGGTGAACAGGGCCTGGCCGCTGTTCCAACTGGTGGTGATGAAGAAGAACGGCAGCACGAAGAAGAAGCTTTCCTGGTGGATCAGCTGGGTCAGGAAGCGCGTCAGCGCCGGCGGCAGCTCGATCTTCAGCCAGCGCTCGAGGGCTCGGCGGAACAGGTTCTCCGCCAGCAGCCAGACCCAGCTCACCAGCACCAGCACCGCCACCACCTTGGCCAGGCGTGCGCCACGGTCCACCAGGATGAAACTGCCCACCCCCGAGCAGAACCCGTACAGCGCCACCAGGCGCGGGTGGCGCTGGATGAAGGCGATGAGGGCGAGCAGGCGGTCTTTCCAGAACGTCATGGCAGGGCGGCGTGGCAGGCGGGGGGCGGAAGGATACTGCCGTCGGCCGCAGGCTGAGAAGCCGGGCCGACGGCCAGTTCAGCGCCGCAGGCGGCGGTGCAGCCACCAGCCGGCCAAGGCCAGCAGGGCGAGCAGCGCGGCCAGCAGCCAGGCCAGTTGCTCGTAGGTCAGCAGCGGTGCCTCGATGCGCAGGTAGCCCGGCTCGGCGAACAGCGCGCGGACGGTGCTGTCGATCTGCTCCGGGGTGACCTGGGCGAAGGCCTTGGCGGTGCTCTCGAAGCGCCCGTCCTGGTAAGCGCCGAGGGCGCCCCAGTAGTAGTCCGCCAGGGCCACATCGCCCTGGACGGCCCAGACCTGGCGGTCCACCGCCAGCCGGCGCAGGCGCTCGAAGCTGGTGCGGTCGACGCCGTGCTCGCGCAGGCGTCGGGTGGTGTCCTGCAGCACCTGCACCGCTTCGTCGAGGTCCTCGCGCTCCAGGTCGGCATTGAGGCTGGTGAAGCTCTGCCCGCCATAGCCGTGGCGGTCGCTCCAGGGGCCGTAGGAGAGACCGTTGCGGATGCGCAACTGCTGGTACAGCTCCCAGTCCAGGTAATCCTTCAGCAGCTCCAGGGTGGCGTAGTCGGTCCCGTCTTCCAGCGGCTCGGGGAAGATCCAGTGCAGCGTGGCGCCATTGCCCACCAGGCCCTTGCGCAGGGTCAGGCGCGGCGCGGCCTCGGTGCTGATGGTGGGCAGCGCCGGGTGCTCGCGCACCTCTACCGGCGGCAGCTCGCCGTAGCGACGGTCGAGGTAGGCGGGCAGGCGCGGGTCGAGGTCGCCGACCACGATCAGGGACATGTTGTTGGCGCCGTACCAGGTGTCGCGCACCTCCCGCAGGCGCTCCAGGGTCAGCCCCTCCACCGAGGGACGCCCGGCGCAGGCCAGGCCCAGCTCCACGGCGAGCTGATCGTGGGCCCCGCGGCCAAGAGCGTGGTGATCCAGCAGGCGCTCCAGGTGCGAGTAGCGTCCGCCACCCTCGCGCTGCACCACGCGCTTGGCAGCGGCGACGCGGCCCTCGTCCAGGGGCGTTTCGCGGAGGATCGCCAGCAGCAGGTCGAGGGCCTGGCGCTGGTTGCGCGCGGCCACTTCCAGCACGAAGGCGGTGTCGCTGTCGCTGGTGAAGGCGTTCCATTCGCCGCCCAGGGCCTGCATGCGTGCCTCCAGGTCGGCCTCGCCGTTGCCCGGCAGGCCGCTGAAGAACAGGTGCTCCAGCAGGTGCGGCAGCTCTTTCTCGTCGCAGGCGAAGTCGTCGAAGCCGACCCCTACCACCAGGCGGATGGAGACGTGGCCCCGGTTCGGGGTGGGCTTGAGGATGACCTGCAGGCCGTTCTCCAGCAGGTAGCCCTCGACCTGGTCACGGTCGAAGGCGTGGGCCGGGGTGCCGAGCAGGAGCAGCAGACAAAGCAGGTAGCGCATGGCGGGCGGGGACGGCGGCGGGCGGGAACGAAGCGCCGAGCATAGCGGATCGTCCGCCCCCGTGCCCGTCTACGACAGGCTGCGCCGCCCGCTCCAGAACTGCAGCGCCAGTTGCCGCAGGTTGACCGCCAGCCCCGCCACCTCGCCGGCGCTGTGGTGGCTGCACTGGCCGCTGGCGGCGTTTTGGTCGGCCGCCAGGCGGATGGCCTCCAGGCTGCGCTGGATCTCGTCGCCGGCCGTGCCCTGCTGCTCCACCGCGCTGGCGATCTGCAGGCTCATGTGGGTGATCGCCGCCACCTGCTGGTTGACCTGCTCCAGCGCCTGGCTGGCGCGCCGGGCCTGCTCCAGGCTGTCGCCGGCGCGTTCACCGCTGCGGCGCATGGCCTGCATCGCCTGCTCGCTGCAGCTCTGCAGGGCGCTGATCATGCGGTGAATCTCGGCGGTGGACTGCTGGGTGCGCCCGGCCAGGGCCCGCACTTCGTCCGCCACCACGGCGAAACCGCGCCCGGCCTCGCCGGCACGGGCCGACTCGATGGCGGCGTTGAGCGCCAGCAGGCTGGTCTGCTCGGCCACGCCACGGATCACGTCGAGCACCTGGCCGATCTCGCCGCTGCGGGCCTGCAGGGTCTCCACCACCCAGCCGGCCTCGCGCACCTCGCGGTCCAGTTCGGCGATCCGCTCGCAGGTGGCCTGCACTTCTTCGCGGCCCAGGCGGGCGGCGTCGTCGGTGCGGTCGGCGGCGCTGGCGCTGTGCTGGGCGCTGCGCGCCACCTCCTGCACGCTGCTGGCCATCTGGCTCATGGCGCCGGCCACCTGGTCGGTCTCCTCCAGTTGGCGCTGGCTGCCGGCGCTGCCCCGGCTGACCGCTTCGGCCAGGCGCTCGGCGTGCTCGGCCAGCAGGTGGGAGGATTCGGCGATGCGCCCCACCAGGGCGCCGGCCTCGGTCTCCAGCATCTGCAGGCACAGGGCCAGGCGGCCGAATTCGTCGTGGCGCTGGCAGTACACCGCCTGGCTCAGGGGGTTGTCGGCGATGGCGCCGGCCCGCGCCAGCAGGGCGTCCAGCGGGCGCAGTTGCCAGCGCAGCCAGGCGCCGGCGGTGAGCACCGCCACCAGCAGCGAGGGCAGCGCGGCCCACTCGCCCTCGGGGGCCAGCACGGCATGGGTCAGCAGCCCGAGCACGCCGCCCAGCAGCGGGCCGCCGAGCAGGCGCAGATGCAGCGGCAGGGGCGGCGGGCGCAGCGGGCGCCCGCTGGACAGCTCGGCGTAGAGCCGTTCGGCCCGGGCCACCTGCTCACGGGTGGGGCGGGTGCGCACCGACTGGTACTCCACCACCTGGCCCTCGCGCACCACCGGGGTGACGAAGGCGCTGACCCAGTAGTGGTCGCCGTTCTTGCAGCGGTTCTTCACCAGACCCATCCAGTTGCGGCCGGCCTTGAGGGTCTGCCACAGGTGCTCGAAGGCCGCCGGCGGCATGTCCGGGTGGCGCACCATGTTGTGGCTGCGGCCCAGCAGCTCCTCGCGGGTGAAGCCGCTGATGTCGATGAAGTCCTGGTTGACGTGGGTGATCACGCCCTTCAGGTCGGTGGTGGAGAGGATGTTGGCGTCGGCGGGGAAGTCCACCGCGCGTCCGCTGACCGGCAGGTTGCGCTTCATCGCTGGGCTCCCTCGAAGGCGCGGCTGGGCTGGTCGTGCAGGCAGACGAGGCTGTCCTCGCCGTCCAGCAGGCGTTGCAGGCGCTCCGGATCGCGCGGCTGGCTGAACCAGAAGCCCTGGGCGTAGTGGCAGTCCTCGTCGAGGAGGAAGTCCAGTTGGGCCGGGCTCTCCACGCCTTCGGCGATCACCTCCAGGCCGAGGCTGGCGCCCAGGCCGATGATGGCGCGGGAAATGGTGCGCAGCTCGGCGTCGTCGGGCACGCCGGCGATGAAGCTGCGGTCCACCTTGAGGATGTGCAGGGGGAAGCGCTTGAGGTAGCCGAGGGACGAGTAGCCGGTGCCGAAGTCGTCCAGCGCCAGGCGCACGCCCTGGCAGGCCAGCTCGCGCAGGCAGGCTAGGGTGTCGGCGCCGTCCTGCATCAGCAGGCTCTCGGTGATCTCCAGCACCAGGCTGGCCGGGTCCAGCCCGGTCTCGGCGAGGATCGCCCGCAGCCGCTGGGCGAAGCCCGGCTGGTGCAGTTGGCGGCTGGAGAGGTTGACCGAGCAGCGCAGGTCGGCCTGGCCGGCCCGTTGCCAGGCGCGGGTCTGGCGGCAGGCCTCGCGCAGCACCCAGTCGCCCACGGCGATGATCTCGCCGGACTCCTCCAGGGCCGGGATGAAGCGCGCCGGGGACACCAGGGCGTCGCCCTGGCGCCAGCGCAGCAGAGCCTCCACCGCCACCAGGCGCGGCTGGCCCTGGTCGACCCGGCAGATGGGCTGGTAGTGGAGGAAGAACTCCTGCCGCGCCAGGGCCTGGGCCAGGGCGCTTTCCAGCTCCAGGCGCTGTTTGGCGGCGGTCTGCAGGTCCTGGCTGAAGCGGGCGATCTGCGCCTTGCCGGATTCCTTGGCACGGTACAGCGCCAGGTCTGCCGCCTGCAGCGCGTCGATGGTCTGGCCTTCGGCCTGCAGGGCGGTGAAGCCGATGCTGGCGCTGACCACCAGGGTGCGTTCATCCAGGTGCAGCGGTTGGTGCAGGCTTTCCAGCATGCGCTTGGCCACCTGTTCGGCATCGCCCAGGTGGGCCAGGTCGTCCAGCAGCACGACGAACTCGTCGCCGCCGAAGCGCGCCAGGTGGTCGCCGGGGCGCAGGCAGCGCTTGAGGCGCTGGGCCACCTCCACCAGCACGCGGTCGCCCACGGCGTGGCCGAGGCTGTCGTTGATCAGCTTGAAGCGGTCCAGGTCGATGAACAGCAGCGCAGCCTGCCGCGCGCCGGGCTTGAGCTGGCGCTGCAGGGCCTGCTGCAGCAGTTCGTCCAGGCGCAGGCGGTTGGCCAGGCCGGTGAGCGGGTCGTGGCGGGCGGCATGGCTGAGCTGGTGCTCGGTGGCCTTGCGCTGGCTGATGTCGCTCTGCGAGCCGGCCATGCGCTGTCCTTCGGCGACGCCGCGCACCTGCACCCAGAGGTAGCCGCCGTTCTGCTGGCGGATGCGGTACTCGTGGCTGAGCCAGGGGTCGTCGCCACGCAGGTGGGTGTCGATGGCCTGGCGCAGGGCTGGCAGGTCGTCGGGGTGGACGCGGGCGAACCAGGCGGCGCTGGTCTCGCCGAGGGCGTCGCGGGACAGGCCGAGCATGCTCGCCCAGCGCTCGGAGACGTAGAGCCGGTCGTGGGCCAGGTCCCAGTCCCAGATGCCGTCGTGGGCGCCGCGCAGGGCGCGGGCGAAGCGCGCCTCGCTGTCTTCCAGGGCCTGGCGCTGGGCGGCGCTGTAGGTGTCCACCGCCAGGGCGATGTCGAAGAACACCACCTTCAGCAGGCTGCCCAGGGTGCGGGTGGCGTCGCTGTCGCCCAGCAGGCTTTCGACCATCTGCGCCACGTACAGGCGGTAGGCGCCCAGGTACCACTTCAGGTCCACGCCGACGTGCTGGTGCACCAGCCCCACGCGCAGGCGGTTCATCACGTAGTCCGGGTCGTAGGGGCCGCTCCACAGGCGCTGGTAGTAGTCCAGTTGGCTGGCCTTGAGCCGGGCCAGGGTGGTCGGGTTGCGCAGGATGCTGGCCAGCGGCGGGAACGCCTCCAGGTGTGCGTAGAGTCGCTCGACGAAGGCCTTGTGGACGGCCTCCATGGCCTCGGCATGTCGGTTCAGACGCTCCGCGTCCAGGGCCTGCCAGTCCAGGTAGCGGCAGCGCTGGTCGATCTCGCGGTTGCTCAGGCCGATGCGTGCGCGCAGGCCGTCCAGTTGTCCTTTCAGCTCCATAGCGTCTCCCATGGATCGCGGGCAATAAAAAAGGCGCCACGGGAGGCCGTCCCCATGGAACGGCCTCCCGTGGCGCCTTGTCTTGCAGGCCCTTCGTCCTGCCCGGCAAAGCCGGCCCCCGCTGCCTGCGGGGCCTTCGCAGCGCTGGGTTTTACACCAGCGGGGCGGGGTGCGACAACTCTTCCCGCGCCGCCTCCAGGCGCCGGCGCAATTGCCCGAGTTCGCGGGATTTGAAGGCGTGGCGGGTGCGTTCGAGCACCGCGATGGCCTCGTCCAGCAACAGGCGCACACGGATCGCGTCGCTCAAGGACGGGTCATTGAGCCAGCGACACAGTGGAGCGCGAGAGCAGCCGGCAGCGTCCTCGACGACCTCGCAGACGATGCCCATGGCCGGCAGCATGTCGCGCAGCAGGCAGGCCAGCGCGGGGTCGTTGATGGCGACGAGCGGTGGTTCGGAACGATCCATGGGCAGGGACTATGGTTGATGGCAAAAGGCTATGCACTCTAGGCAGCGCCCACTGGCCGAACATTGACCGGCGTCAGTCTGTCGCGATTCGCCATGAGCGCAGGCCGGAGCGGTCACTGCCGGCGGCAGTGGGAGGCAGGTAGAGTGCCCGGCACAACGACAAGGACAGGCGCCCCGCATGAACTACGACGCGAACCAGCAACTGGCACTCGGCCTGGTGCTGGCGGTGATGATCTTCGGCGTGTCCCTGGAGCTGCGCACCGCCCAGTTCCTCGCCGTGCTCCGACAGCCCCAGCCGGTGCTGGCGGGCATGCTCGGGCAGTGCCTGATCCTGCCCTGGGCGACCCTCGGGGTGACGCTGCTGGTGGACCTGCACCCGGGCCTGGAGCTGGGCCTGCTGCTGGTGGCCTGCTGCCCCGGCGGCAACCTGTCCAACGTGATGACCCACCTGGCGCGGGGCAATACCGCGCTGTCGATGAGCATGACCGCGCTGTCCAGCCTGCTGGCGCTGGTGCTGCTGCCGTTCAACTTCGCCCTCACCAGTAGCCTCAACCCCGAGGGCGCGGCCTACCTGGCCGGGCGCCTGGATGCCCTGGCGATGGACCGCGGCAGCCTGCTGGCGAGCGTGTTGCTGCTGCTTGGCCTGCCGCTGGCGCTGGGCATGCTGGTGGGCAACCTGTGGCCACGCTGGGCGACCCGGGCGATGCCCGGGTTCAAGCGCTTCGCGCTGCTGGCCTTCGTGGCCTTCGTCGCCGGCGCAGTGGCCGGCAACTGGCGGCTGTTCGTCGACAACCTCGGGCTGGTGCTCTTCATCGTGGTGCTGCACAACGCCAGCGCCATCGTGCTCGGCTGGCTGATGGCGGTGCTGGCCCGCCAGCACGGCGCCAACCGCCGGGCCATGGTGATCGAGATCAGCATGCACAACTCCGGGCTGGCGCTGGGGCTGATCTTCGCCCAGTTCGGCGGTGAGCCGAACATGGCCCTGGTGGCGGCCTTCTGGGGCACCTGGCACCTGGTCAGCGGCTTGCTGCTGGTGGCGTACTGGCGCAACCGCCCGTTGCCCGAGGAGGTGCCGGCATGCGCGTCCTGATCACCGGCGGCGCCGGCTTCATCGGCCGGCAACTGGTGGAGGCCCTGGCCGCGCGCCACCCGGACTGGCCGCTGTTGGCCACCGATGTGCGCGAGTGGCCGGCACCCGAGGGCGTGGCCCGGGCCTGGCTCGACGTCAGCCAGGCCCGGGCGGTGCATGACTGCATCCGCGCCTGGCGCCCGGACGCCATCGTCCACCTGGCCTCGGTGGTGACGCCGCCGCCGGGCATGGACGAGGCCACCCTCCACGCCATCGACGTGGAAGGCACCCGCGCGGTGCTGGACGCCGCCCTCGCGGCAGGCGTCGGGCACCTGGTGGTGACCAGCTCCGGCGCCGCCTACGGCTACCACCCCGACAACGCCGAGTGGATCGACGAGGACCAGCCCCTGCGTGGCCACGATGCCTTCGCCTACGCCCGCCACAAGTGCGAGGTGGAGCAGTTGCTGGCCGAAGCGCGCCGGGCGCATCCGCCGCTGCGCCAACTGGTGCTGCGCCCCGGCACCATCCTCGGCCGCCAGGTGGACAACCAGATCACCGCGCTGTTCGAGAAGCCCTACGTGCTCGGCGTGCGCGGGCACGACAGCCGCTTCGTGTTCATCTGGGACGAGGACGTGGTGGACATCCTCGTCCAGGGCCTGGAGCGCGGCAGCACCGGGCTCTACAACCTCGCCGGGGATGGCGCGCTGTCCCTGGCGGAGATCGCCGGGCTGCTGGGCAAGCCCTACCGGCCGCTGCCGGCGGGGCTGATCCGCCTGGCGCTGGGGCTGCTGCGGCCGCTACGGCTGACCCGCTACGGGCCGGAGCAACTGGACTTCCTGCGCTATCGACCGGTGCTGGACAACCGGCGGCTGAAGACGGTGTTCGGCTACGTGCCGAGGTACAGCAGCCGCGAGGCGTTCCTGGCCTTTCTCGCTGCACGGGGCGGGCGCCCCGAGGGCTGAGGTTCCGTCGCTTAACGCCCGTGACTTTTGTGGGGTACCACACTACAAGCGCGAAACTCCTCACGGCGCAATCGGAAGCGCCTGATGGAATCCCCC
>NZ_LXJQ01000044.1:0-55680 GCF_001728925.1 Pseudomonas sp. 1D4 | reverse complement strand
CCGGCCAGCCCGCCGATGACGATGTTCTGCGGCGTAGCGCGCTTGAGGAAGCCGGTATAGAGCACGGCGTAGCCCAGCAGCGAGGCGAGGGTGAGCCAGGCCGCCAGTTCGTTGGTGAAGCGCAGCAGCAGGGCCAGGCCGGCCACCGCCAGCAACAGGGCAAAGGCCAGCGCTGCCAACGGCGAGACGCGGCCACTGACCACCGGGCGCTTGAGGGTGCGCGCCATGATGGCGTCGATGCGCCGGTCCACCACATGGTTCACCGCCGCCGCTGCCCCGGCGCAGAGGGCGATGCCGAGGTTGCCGAACAGCAGGACCTCCCAGGCCACGCCGGCGCGGGTGGCGAGGAACATCCCCACCAGGGAGGTGATGATCATCAGCAGCACGACCTTGGGTTTGGTCAGTTCCAGGTAGTCCCGCCAGGTGGCGTGGGCCCGGGTGTGTCCGTGCTGGAGCAGCGTGGCCATGGCGTCTCTCCTTCTTCTTGTCGTCAGGCGGGCTTGCCGGCAGGCAGGCGCAGGGCGGGGTCGCCCGGTTCGGTTGCCAGGGCTGGTGCGCGCACGCGGTAGTTCACCAGCACCAGGGTCAGCAGCAGCAGGGCGCCGCCGCCGTTGTGAGCCACGGCCACCGGCAGCGGCAGGTGGAAGAGCACGTTGCTGATGCCCAGCCCCACCTGCAGCGCCAGCACCGCCAGCAGCAGCCCGGCGAGGCGGCCGAGGCCTTCGCCGCGCAGGCGCCAGGCCAGCGCCAGCAGGGTCAGGGTCACCACCAGGGCGCCGAGGCGGTGGGTCATGTGGATGGCGGTGCGGGCGTCGCTGTCCAGTTGGCCGCCGAGGTAGTTGGGGCCGATGTGCTGGGTGAGGTGGAAGCCGTTGGCGAAGTCCATCGCCGGCCACCACTGGCCGTGGCAGGTAGGCAGGTCGACGCAGGCCACCGCCGCGTAGTTGGAACTGACCCAGCCGCCCAGGGCGATCTGCCCGATCACCAGGGCCAGGGCCGCTGCCGCCAGCCGCCGCAGGCCCGTGGGCAGGCTGAGCGCCGGCAGCGCGCCGGAGAGGCGCAGGCTGAGCAGGAACAGCAGGGCCAGGGTGGTGAAGCCGCCGAGCAGGTGGGCGGTGACCACCTGGGGCCAGAGCTTGAGGGTGACCGTCCACATGCCGAAGGCGGCCTGGGTGATGACCACGCCGAGCAGCACCAGGGGCAGGCGCAGGGGCTGGCCGTCACGCCCGCGCCGAACCAGGGCATGCACCGCAAGGCCGAGGATGACCAGGCCAAGGACGCCGGCGAAGTAGCGGTGGACCATCTCGTTCCAGCCCTTCTGCGCCTCCACCGGGGTTTCGGGGAAGTGGCGCTCGGCGTGGGCCAGTTGGGCGTCGGTCTGCGGCACGCCGATGAAGCCGTAGCAGCCCGGCCAGTCGGGGCAGCCGAGGCCGGCGTGGGTGAGCCGGGTATAGGCGCCGAGCAGCACCACCACCAGGGCCAGCACCGTGGCCAGGGCGGCGAGGGTGAAACCGGGGCGGAAGGTGCGAGGCATGACGGTCTCCTTCGGGCCGGGTCAGCCGATGTTGGACAGCTTCAGCAGGTGGCGCAGGTCGTCGAGCACGCGCTTGCCGGGCACCTGGCCGTCGTAGCGCAGTACCAGGTTGCCGTGGGGGTCGACGATCCACAGCTGCGGGGTGCCGCCGCCGCCGGCCTTGGTGTAGGTGGCCGGGTCCAGGCCGTAGCGGGCCAGGCGCGGGTAGTCGCGCTCGAGGGTCTGGCGATAGGCCTCGTCGAGGCTGCCGCCCAGGGCCAGGGCGTGGTCGGCGCGGTTGGCTTCGCGGCCCAGGCCGATGTTGATCTGCCGGGCGAGGTAGACCAGTTGCTGGCAGTCAGCGGGGCAGCCGGCCGGGGCGGTCACCAGCAACTGCCAGCGCTCGGGGGCGGCGGCGCCCTGCACGCCGAGGTCTTCGCGCTGCTGGCCGTTGCCGATCAGCGTGCCGTGGTAGCTGCGCCCGTCGGGCACCCAGAAACGCAGGTGGTACATGGCCGAGGCCAGCACCATGGGGCCGATCACCACGGCGAGGATCAGCAGCAGTTGCAGGCGCCCACGGGCGCGGTGCGGGCGTTCAGGCAGAGCGAGGGCTGGGTTCATCAGGAAGCTCCCGTGCTAGGCGGATGCCGAGGTAGAGGTACAGGGCACAGAGGGCGACGGCCAGGGCGAACCATTGCACGGCGTAGCCCAGGTGGCGTTCGGGGCCCATGGCCACCACCGGCCAGTCGGTGTCGTAGGCGGCGCTGCCGGGCTCCAGGCGCAGTTCCAGGGGCAGGCCGCCACGGCCGAGGCGCTGCCAGAGCGCGGCGGCGTCCACCTGGTTGATCAGTTGTGGCCAGTCGCGGCTGTCCACATGGCGCAGTTCGAGGCTGGTGCCGGGCGGGACGTAGGCCCAGGCATCGAGCACCTGGGCGGCGGCAGGGGTGTCGAAGGTCGGCGGGGTGCGGCGGTCGGGCCAGGGCAGCCAGCCCCGGTTGACCAGCACCCAGAGCCCGCTGGCCGGGTCGTAGAAGGGTTGCAGCAGTTCGACGCCGGGGCGGCCGTTGCGGGTGCGGTTGTCCAGCAGGAGGCTGTGCTGGGCGTCGAAGCGGCCCTGCAGACGCACCCGCATGAAGGCGGGGTCGGGCTGGCGTTCCAGGTCCAGCACGCTCACCGGGTCGGCCTGTCGGCGGGCTTCGTAGCCGGCCAGCAACTGGCGCTTCTCCTCGGCGCGGCCGAGCTGCCAGAGGCCCAGGCCGACCAGCAGCGGCAGCAGCAGGAGCACCGCCAGGGTGGGCCCCCAGCCGGGTCGGAAGCGCCGGGCCCGGGGTCGCCGGGTGCCCGGGTAGGGCTGGCTATACTGCACGACGTCCCCCTTCTGTCGACGGAGTCGCCCCATGCTCAAGGCGCTCATCCTGGTGTTGCTGCTGGCCATGCTGGTCAGCCTGTTCAGCGGCCTGTTCTTCCTGGTCAAGGACGCCGGCAAGGGCCACCGCCTGGTGAACGCCCTGACCCTGCGGGTGGTACTGGCCGCGTCGATCCTGGCGCTGGTGGCCTGGGGTTTCTACAGCGGCCAGTTGGTGTCCCACGTCACCTGGTAGGGCGGTTCAGAGCACGTAGACGAAGATGAACAGCCCGACCCAGACCACGTCCACGAAGTGCCAGTACCAACTGGCGGCCTCGAAGCCGAAGTGGTGCTCGGCGTCGAAGTGGCCGCGCAGGATGCGCACCAGCATCACGATGAGAATCAGGGTGCCCATGGTCACGTGGGCGCCGTGGAAGCCGGTGAGCATGAAGAAGGTGGCGCCGTAGATGCCCGAGCCGAGGGTCAGGCCCAGTTCGGTGTAGGCGTGCACGTATTCCTCGACCTGCAGGGCGAGGAAGGCGGCGCCGAGCAGGATGGTCAGGGCCAGCCAGATCTTCAGCAGCTTGCGGTTGTCTTTCTTCAGCGCGTGGTGGGCGAAGGTGACGGTGAAGCTGGAGGACACCAGCAGGAGGGTGTTGATCAGCGGCAGGTGCCACGGGTCGATCACTTCCTTCGGTCCGGGGAACAGCTTGGGATCGGGGGTGTTGAGCAGCGGCCAGGTGTATTCGAAATTGGGCCAGAGCATGTTGGCCACGCCCTTGTCCCCCTCACCACCGAGCCAGGGGCCGGCCCACATGCGGATGTAGAACAGGGCACCGAAGAAGGCGGCGAAGAACATCACCTCGGAGAAGATGAACCAGCTCATGCCCCAGCGGAACGAGCGGTCCATCTGCGGGCTGTAGAGCCCGCCCCGGCTCTCGCGGATCACCGCGCCGAACCAGCCGAACAGCATGTAGGCCAGGCACAGGCTGCCGATGAAGAAGATCAGCGGGCCGTTGGACTCGGGCCGCGCGGCCTTGAGGTCGTTGAACCAGGTGCCCAGTCCGTAGACGGTCACGAGCATGCCGATGGTGGCGATGATCGGCCATTTGCTCTGGGCGGGGACGTAGTACTGCTCGTGGCTAGCCATCGTGTCGTTCTCCTTGCGCGCCTCAGTTGCTGGCGACTGGCGGCTTGCGGGCGGTGATGTCGAACAGCGTGTAGGCGAGGGTCAGGTGGTGCACGTCCGCCGGCAGGTCGCGGTCGACGATGAAACGCACCGGCATCTCGATGCGTTCACCCGGCTGCAGCACCTGCTGGGTGAAGCAGAAGCACTCGGTCTTGTGGAAATAGGCGGCGGCCTTGGAGGGCGAGATGCTGGGGATCGCCTGGGCGCTCATCGGCTTGTCGGTGGTGTTGTGGGCGATGAACAGCATTTCGTTGCTGGCCCCCGGGTGCACCACCAGGTCGTCCGCCTTGGAGCGGAACTCCCAGGTCATGTCCGCCGCGTTGGTGGCGAGGAACTGCACGCGCACCTGGCGCTTGTCGTCCTGCACCTGGCTGCCTTCGTAGGCGCTGGCGTTGGTCTTGCCGTTGATGCCGAAGGCGACGCACATGACGTCGTAGATCGGCACCAGGGCGAAACCGAAGCCGAACATCGCCACCACCAGCACCAGCAGGCGCTGGATCAGGCGGCGGGTTCCCAGCTCGCCGTCCATGTCACTTCACCTCGGGCGGGGTGCTGAAGGTGTGGTACGGCGCCGGCGAGGGCACGCTCCATTCCAGCCCCTCGGCACCGTCCCAGGGCTTGGCCGGGGCGGGTTTGCCGCCACGGATGCACTTGATGACGATGAACAGGAACAGCAACTGGGTGGCGCCGAAGGTGAAGGCGCCGATGGAGGAGACCATGTTGAAGTCGGCGAACTGCAGGTTGTAGTCGGGGATGCGCCGGGGCATGCCGGCCAGCCCCACGAAGTGCATGGGGAAGAAGGCGAGGTTCATGCCGATGAAGCTCATCCAGAAATGCAGCTTGCCGAGGGTCTCGTCGTACATGTGGCCGGTCCACTTGGGCAGCCAGTAGTAGGCCGAGGCGAAGATGCCGAAGATGGCGCCGGGCACCAGCACGTAGTGGAAGTGCGCCACCACGAAGTAGGTGTCGTGGTACTGGAAGTCCGCCGGGGCGATGGCCAGCATCAGCCCGGAAAAGCCGCCGATGGTGAAGAGGATGACGAAGGCCACGGCGAACAGCATCGGTGTCTCGAAGGTCATCGAGCCCTGCCACATGGTGGTCGCCCAGTTGAACACCTTCACCCCGGTGGGCACGGCGATCAGCATGGTGGCGTACATGAAGAACAGCTCGCCGGTGAGCGGGATGCCCACCACGAACATGTGGTGCGCCCAGACGATGAAGGAAAGGAAGGCGATGGAGGCGGTGGCGTAGACCATCGAGGTGTAGCCGAACAGCGGCTTGCGGGCGAAGGCCGGGATGATCGAGCTGACCGCGCCGAAGGCGGGCAGGATCATGATGTACACCTCGGGGTGGCCGAAGAACCAGAACACGTGCTGGAACAGCACCGGGTCGCCACCCCCCGCCGCGTTGAAGAAGCTGGTGCCGAAGTGGATGTCCATCAGCATCATGGTCACGCAGCCGGCCAGCACCGGCATCACCGCGATCAGCAGGAAGGCGGTGATCAGCCAGGTCCAGACGAACAGCGGCATCTTCATCAGGGTCATGCCCGGGGCGCGCAGGTTGAGGATGGTGGCGATCACGTTGATCGCGCCCATGATCGAGCTGATGCCCATGAGGTGGATGGCGAAGATGAAGAAGGTGACGCTCTCCGGCGCATAGGTGGTGGACAGCGGGGCGTAGAAGGTCCAGCCGAAGTTGGGCCCGCCGCCGGCGCTGAACAGGGTGCTGATGAGCAGGCCGAAGGCCGCCGGCAGCAGCCAGAAGCTGAAGTTGTTCATGCGCGGCAGGGCCATGTCCGGCGCGCCGATCATCAGCGGGATCATCCAGTTGGCCAGGCCGACGAAGGCCGGCATCACCGCGCCGAAGACCATGATCAGGCCGTGCATGGTGGTCATCTGGTTGAAGAACGCCGGTTCGACGATCTGCAGGCCGGGCTGGAACAGCTCGGCGCGGATCACCATGGCCATGGAGCCGCCCAGCAGGAACATGGCAAAGGCGAACCACAGGTACAGGGTGCCGATGTCCTTGTGGTTGGTGGTGAGCACCCAGCGCATCAGGCCCTTGGCCGGGCCGTGGTGGTGATCATGCCCGGCATGATCGTGGCCATCGTGGCCCGGATCGATCACTGCACTCATGTCATTTCTCCTCGGCTTGTTTGAGGGCCAGGACTTCCTTGGGCGTGACCATGTCGCCCGTGTTGTTGCCCCAGGCGTTGCGCTCGTAGGTGATCACGGCGGCGATATCGACTTCCGAAAGCTGTTTGCCGAAGGCGGCCATGGCGGTGCCGGGCTTGCCGTGGAAAACGATGTCGAGGTGGCCTTCCTTGGGCCCGGTGGCGATCTTCGACCCCTTCAGCGCCGGGAACATGGGCGGCATGCCCTGCCCCTCGCCCTGGTGACAGGCGGCGCAGGCGGTGTGGTAGACCTTGTCGCCGCGGGCCACCAGTTCGTCGAGGGTCCAGTCCTTCTCGGTCAGTTCCTTGACCTTGGCCACCTCGGCCTTGCGCTCGGCGAGCCAGACGGCGAAGTCTTCGCGGGACTTGGCCTCGACCACGATGGGCATGAAGCCGTGGTCCTTGCCGCACAGCTCGGCGCACTGGCCGCGGTAGAGGCCGGGCTTGTCGATGCGCGTCCAGGCCTCGTTGACGAAGCCGGGGATGGCATCGCGCTTGACCGCCAGCGCCGGCACCCACCAGGAGTGGATGACGTCGGCGGCGGTGATCAGGAAGCGCACCTTGGTGCCCACCGGAATCACCAGCGGCTCATCCACCTCCAAGAGGTAGTGCTCGCCCTTGTCGGCCTTGTTCTGGATCTGCTCGGCGGGCGTGGCCAGGTTGCTGAAGAATTCGACGTCCTGGCCCAGGTACTTGTAGTTCCACTTCCACTGGTAGCCGGTGATCTGGATGTCCAGCTCCGACTCGGAGGTGTCGTAGATCTTGATCAGGGTGCGGGTGGCCGGCACCGCCATCGCCACCAGGATCACGAAGGGCACGACGGTCCAGAGGATCTCCACCGTGGTGCTTTCGTGGAAGTGGGAGGGCTCCTGGCCGGTGGAACGGCGGTGGACGAGCATCGACCAGAACATCACGCCGAAGACGATCACGCCGATCACGACGCAGATCCAGAAGATCGTCATGTGCAGGTCGAATACGCTCTGGCTGACCTCCGTAACGCCGGGCGACATGTTGACCGTCCAGGCCGCTTGAACCGGAGTCAACGTCAACCACAGCAGGAATCCCATCCAGGCACGCGGATGTCGCATCATTGCGGGTTCCCCTTATCGTTCTTGTTCTTCCCGCCGGCTGGGCCAGCGGCTGGGGGACGGTCGTCAATACGGCTGACTTTAACGGCCGACCTCTAGCACGTGGTGCACAGTCGGGTGTCATCAGGTAACGCCTTCGGGTCGGAGTATAGACAGGGGGACCGACCTGGCAATCAGCGGGGAAACTTATCCTGTGCGGAACGTTCGCAGCGGCGCAGGCCGCGCCGGGCGTGGCTTCGCTGGTAAAGTAAATGGGAGCCGTTATCGCTTGGATGCATAAGCGTTAAGCGATTATGACAATCCGGTCTTAGCCGCCGACCCCGGCAGGCTAAGGTCTGTTCTTCCCATCCCATGTCCTGAATCAGGAGCAGTCATGAACACCCTCGCCCTGCGCGAACTGATCCGCCAGGCCCACGCCCAGGAAGCCGCCCACGGCCATCTGGCGCGCCTGCTCGATGCCCAACTGTCCCGCCTGCACCCGGCCATCCGCCTGCCCGGCAGCGATGCCCACGGGGTGCTCTCGCGCTTCGTCGCGGCCTACATCGACCAGGTGCCGGACGTGCTCGACGCCGCCGCCAGCGTCGCGGCCGAGGCCGGTATCGAGGCGGAGGTGAAGCCGGTGCTGAAGGTGGCCGAGCACTTCTTCCTGCAGCCTCCCAGCGTGGTGGAGGGACACGAAGGGCTGGACGGCCTGCTGGACGAAGCCTACCTGGCCCATCGTCTGGTGGAAGAGGTGAACGACCGCTACATCGCCCACCTGGGCGAGCCGCTGATCCCGCTGGACACCACAGTGGCCAACCTGGTCGCCCACCAGCTCATCGGCGAGCCCTTCGCCAACCAGCTGGACGAGGCCGTCCACCTGGCGGTGGACGGCATGCTGGACCCGGGCGTGTTCCAGCGCGAGTCGGTGCAGCAGTACCGCGCGCGGCTGCACGACCCTAAGGTGGAGGCGGCGTGGAAGCGCTGGCCCTGCCTGTCGCGCCAGCTCGGCGTCGAGCTGCAACTGGACCCGGCACCCTGCGCCATCGCCTGACCCTCAGACCGTCCGCCCCCGCAGGCTCAGCCGTCGCCCCTCCAGGCGCCGGTTGAGCCCGCGCGCTTCGATGCACAGCCCGCCGCCCTGGCGCTCGGCGTTGCGGCCCCAGTCCTGCAGCAGCTCCATGCAGGCGTGGTCGATGTAGCTGAGCCGGTCCAGCGGCACGTGCAGTCGCATGCTCGGCGCCACACCCTCCAGGGTCGCCGCCAGTTGCGGCACCCGCAGGAAGGTGGCCGCGCCCATCAGACGCAGTTCTGCCTCGTCCGGACCGATGGGCACCAGGGCGACCTTCAGCCGGGAGGCCTTCCAGGCCAGCTTGGCCAGGGTCAGGCCGAAGCCGATCAGCACCCCGCTGAGCAGGTCGAAGGCGACGATGCCCAGCGCCGTGGCGGCATGGATCGCCAAGGGTGCGCGCCCATAGCGGCCGAGGCCGCGCAGGCTCTTGAGGTCCACCAGCTTGATGCCCGTGTAGACCAGCACACCGGCCAGGCTGGCGATGGGGATCTGCTGCAGCAGGCCCGGCAGCAGCGCCACCAGGGCCAGTAGCCAGGCGCCGTGCAGCACGGCCGAGAGACGGGTCCGCGCGCCGGCCTGGACGTTGGCCGAGCTGCGCACGATTACCCCGGTCATCGGCAGGGCGCCGAGCACCCCGCACAAGAGGTTGCCAATGCCCTGGGCCGACAGCTCGCGGTCCAGGTCGGAGCGCGGGCCGCTGTGCATGCGGTCCACCGCTGCTGCGGAGAGCAGCGTCTCGGCACTGGCGACGAAGGCCAGCACCAGCGCCACCAGCAGCAGTTGCGGGTCGGCCAGGCGCAGCAGGTCCGCCGGCTGCAGCCAGTCGATGGCCTCGCCGAGGGTGGCCGGTACCTGCACACGGTTCACCTGCAGGTCGAGGCCGCTGGCCACCAGGGTGGCGAGGCCGACGCCGATCAGCGCACCGGGCAGGAAGCGCAAAATCCCCGGACGCCAGCGCTCCCAGGCCAGCATCACCAGGATGGTACCGAGCCCCAGCAGGGCGGCATCGAGGCCGCCACCCGGGCCGAACAGGCGGGCCGCCTCCAGCAGGGTCGCCGGGAAGGCCAGCAGGTTGTCCAGGCCCGAGGCCTGGGGGCTGGCGTCGAACATCACATGGACCTGGGACAGCACGATGAGGATGCCGATGCCGGCCAGCATCCCCTGCACCACCGCCGGTGCGGTGACGCGGAACCAGCAGCCCAGGCGCAGGCTGCCGGCCAGCAGTTGAAGGGCACCGGCCAGCACCAGGACCGGCCCGAGCATGGCCACGCCGTGCTCGCGAACCAGTTCGAAGACCAGCACGGCCAGCCCGGCCGCCGGGCCGCTGACCTGCAGCGGCGAGCCGGCCAGCCAGCCCACCACCAGGCCGCCGATGATGCCGGTGACCAGGCCCTTGGCCGGCGGCATGCCGGAGGCGATGGCGATACCCATGCACAGCGGCAGGGCGACGAGGAAGACCACCACCGAGGCGAGCACCTCCCGTGGCAATGAGTTCTTGAGTTCAGCAAGGCGCATGGCGTGTTCTCCTGAGCGCAGCATGGGGTACGGCGGCCCAGCGGGCGCCGTGGCAAGGGACGGGCGTCAGGACGCCAGGTAGCGGGGACGCGGGGTGGCCATGCTCGCGCTGGCCTCCTCCAGCGGGCGGAAGCGGCCCGTCTCGGCGTCGTAGGCGCGGATGGCAGCGGTCTCGATGTCGTAGACCCAGCCATGGATGAACAACTGCCCGGCCGCCAGGCGCGCAGCGACGGCCGGGTGGGTGCGCAGGTGGTCCAGTTGGGCCACCACGTTCTCCTCGGTGAGCACGCCAAGGGTGTCGTGCCCGGCGCAGTCGCAGTTGCGCTCCACCAGGCTGCGGGCCACCTCGGCATGGCGCAGCCAGGCACGCACGGTGGGCATGCGGCCGAGGCTCTCGGGGGCCAGCACCGCCTTCATGGCGCCACAGTCCGAATGGCCGCAGACGATGATGTGCTGCACGCCGAGGGCCAGCACGGCGTATTCGATGGCGGTGGAGACGCCGCCATTCATCTGTCCGTAGGCCGGCACCAGGTTGCCGACATTGCGGGTGACGAACAGGTCGCCGGGCGAGCTCTGGGTGATCAACTCCGGGACGATGCGCGAATCGGCGCAGGTGATGAACATGGTGCGTGGAGCCTGGCTGCGTGCCAGACGCTGGAACAGCGCCTGCTGTTCGGGGAACGCCTGCTCCCGAAAGCGTCGGCAGCCGTCCACCAGCGCGGCGAAGGTGGCCTCGGCGGGGGTGTCACCGAGGCCGGCAGACTGCCCGGGTCGAATGCTGAGAATGTCCTGTTTCATGGGTCCTCCTGAAGGTCGGATGGGCGTCATGCCCAGTGCTCCGCCACGGGTTGGCGGATGGCGCTTCAACTAGGCGGTCGGAGCCCCTACAGACCTTAAACACGAGCCTTAACCCAACCTGAATAGGCCGCTCTGGCACGCAACTTACAGACGAGCGGAGGATGGCACGCCGCCAGCCCCGGCCAGGGACGCGGCGTGCCGGGCAGGGCGCGGAACGGAGGGGACGCAACGAAGAACAGGAGGCGGGAAGGAACAGGCCAGGCCCCGGCCGCAGCCGGGGCGCCAGGGCTTACAGGTAGCGGGCGCGGGGCGTGGCCATTGGCAGCGGGCCATCGCCGATGGTGCGGAAGCGGCCGCTCTCGGCGTCGTAGGCACGGATGGCGGCGGTCTCGATGTCGTAGACCCAGCCGTGGATGAACAACTGGCCGCTGGCCAGGCGTGCGGCCACCGAGGGGTGGGTGCGCAGGTGGTCCAACTGGGCCACCACGTTCTCTTCGGTCAGCACACCGAGGGTCTCGTGGTTGGCGCAGCCACAGTTCTCGGCGACCACGGTACGGGCCACTTCGGCATGGCGCAGCCAGGCCTTGACGGTGGGCATGCGCTTCAGTTGCTCGGGGTTGAGCACCGCCTTCATGGCGCCGCAGTCGGAGTGGCCGCAGATGATGATGTGGTGCACGCCGAGGGCCATGACGGCGAACTCGATGGCGGTGGAAACGCCACCGTTCATCTGCCCATAGGGCGGCACCACGTTGCCGACGTTGCGGGTGACGAACAGGTCGCCGGGGGAGCTCTGGGTGATCAGCTCCGGGACGATGCGCGAGTCGGCGCAGGTGATGAACATGGCGCGGGGTTTCTGCTCATGGGCCAGACGTTTGAACAGCTCTTCCTGCTCCGGATAGACCTGGTCGCGGAAGCGCTGAAAACCTTCGACGATGTTGCGCAGCGCTTCTTCGGCGCTTTCTTGGGGTTGCGGGGTATCGTGCTCGTCGCTCATGCCGACCTCATTCGCCTTAGGACTCTGTAGGGGTAGGTGGGATTACTTTACCGACACGGTAGGATTTATCCGACCCACTACAGGACACCGTTCGGCGCGCTCCGGTCACACCTCGGACGCGGAAAACCCATGCCGCTCATCCCATCACTCAGAGCAGGGCCATCTGCCCACCAGGCGGACAGAAGCGCGAGCAGTCCAGCGCCACATCACTGCGCTTCTCCAGCCCCAGGCGACGCATGGCTACCGCAAAGCGCCGGGCCAGCAGCGCGGCAAAGGCGCCTTCGCCGGTAAAGCGCTTGCCGAAGCGGCTGTCGTACACCTCGCCACCCCGGCACTGACGGATGATGCTCATCACGTGGGCGGCGCGCTGCGGGTAGTGGGCCTGCAGCCATTCCTCGAACAGCGGCGCCACCTCCCGGGGCAGGCGCACCAGCATGTAGGAGGCACTGCGCGCACCGGCATCGCGGGCCGCCTCCAGCAGGCTTTCCAGCTCGCTGTCGTTGATCATCGGGATCATCGGCGAACAGAGCACGCCCACCGGCACGCGGTTTTCACGCAGCACGCGGATCGCCCGCAGCCGTGCGGAGGGCGCCGCGGCGCGGGGTTCGAGCACGCGCTTGAGGTCATCGTCGAGGGTGGTGAGGCTGATCATCACCTTGACCAGGCGCTGCTCGGCCAACTGGGTCAGCAGGTCGAGGTCGCGCAACAGCAGCGAGCCCTTGGTAACGAGGGTCAGCGGGTGGCGGTAACGCAGCAGCACCTCCAGCACCTGGCGGGTGATGCGGTGCTCGCGCTCGATGGGCTGGTAGGGGTCGGTGTTGGCCCCCAGGGCGATGGGCGCGCACTGGTAGCCCGGCTTGCTCAACTGCTGCTCCAGCAAGGCGGCGGCGTTGGTCTTGGCGATCAGCCGGGTCTCGAAATCGATGCCTGGGGACAGGTCCCAATAGGCGTGGCTGGGCCGCGCGTAGCAGTAGATGCAGCCGTGCTCGCAGCCCCGGTAGGGGTTGATGGAGCGGTCGAAGGGCAGGTCCGGCGACTGGTTGCGGGCGATGATGCTCTTGGCTGTCTCGATGCGCACTTCAGTGGCGCGGGTCGGCGGCACCTCCTGGTACCAGCCGTCGTCCTCGGCCACCGAGAGGGTCGGGGCGAAGCGGTTGCAGGGGTTGCTGCCGGTTCCCCGACCACGGGGCGGGAGGGTGACGGTCATGGCGGGGCGCTCCGAAAATACTGTATGCATAAACAGTATATTCGGACAGCGTACTGCGCCAGACGGTTTTCGTCGGAAAGCCCTACTCGTCCTCGCTCGGCGGCGTGAACGGCTCGATCAGGTACTGCCGACCATGGGCCTTGCAGTCGGCCAGCGTGCCTTCGGCGGAGGCGCGCAGTTGCAGGAAGCTGCTGCCGAAGCGCTGCTCGTCGGTATCCACCAGGCCGTTCTTGAGGTCCACCGAATTGGTCATGGCCATGGAGTCGGCGTACTTGAATTCATCGCCCCAGCCGGACTTGCCGCCCCAGAGGACGATGCGCTCGCCCTCCTGCCAGTGCACCGCCGCCTTGCGCGACCCATCCGCCCACTGGTAGCCGACCACGCAGAAGTGGTTGGGCTGGTCGTTGCGCTGGGCCTGCACCAGCAGGTAGCGCATGTCCTGCTCGGGGTTGGCGAAGGCCTTGTCCGCGTTGATGTCGAAGCGGGCCACCTGGTCGGAGAACACCGAGGGGCCGAAGGATTCGGCCGCGCACAGGCCGAGGACCGCGAAGAGCAGGGTGCCGGAGAGCCATCCGGCCAGGCGTGGGCTGTTCATTTCTTCGGTTTACCCGGGTTGTTGGGGTTGTCGATGAAGGCCTGGGTGAGGGTGAAGAACGCCTGACCGCCCACGTCCGCCACCTTGACGAAGTTGCCCCCCGGGCTGCCGGAGTTGCTGGTCCGCCAGGCGAATACCTTGGACGGTGCCGGAGCACCCAGCTTGGCCCCGCTGGCCACGTCCAGGGCGTTCTGCACGTGCTGGCGCATGCGCTCGAAGCGGGTGTCGCTGCCGTCGTTGGCCAGCCGCAGGAACTCGTCGATGTTGGCCTGCTTGGCGCCAATGTTCGGGTAGTTGCCGAAACCTTCGAACTGCAGCGGCTGCTTGGCAGTGATGAAGGCCGTCATGGTCTTGCCGGCAGGTTTGCCGAAGTGCTTGGGGTCGGAGAACGCCATGCGGTTCTCGATCACCTGGCGCATCCACTGCATGGACTTCAGCGCCTCGGCGTTGTCGGTATTGGGCTTGGGCGCAATGGACTCGGCGAGCAGCAGCCGCGCCAGACAGCCTTCGTCAGTGGTGGGATCGGGCAGGCTGAGCTTGCCGGTCACTTCGATCGAGACATGGATACCCGATGGCAGCCCGTCGACCGCCGAGAAGGCCTCGACCCGAACCGCCGGGCAGGCCCGCAGTGCCGTGAGCACCACGGTCTGTTCCGCCTGGCGGTCGTTGGGGTTCTGCTTGACCTCGATGCAGGCGTTGGCGCTCTTGACCACGTAATGCTTCTTGCCCGGGCCAAGGCCGTTCAGCCGCAGCCTGAGGACGTTGCCGACCACCAGTTGGACGGTGCCGACGACCGGCTTGTTGTTTCGGGTGAAGGTGGGCACTGGGGAATCTCCTTGCGCTGTCGCTGCGTCGTGCTGCAGCTCCCTGTGCGCGGCGGCACAGCCGGGGAAACTACTCCCGGCCCCGCCACCGGGCAAGGCGGCCACGCGGCGGAAGTGACGCAGTTCGCCTCACGCCTCGCGGGCGCAGCGCTCCAGGGCATCGAGGTCGGCCGCCATGATCGCCGCCAGGTGCCGGCTGACTTTCTCCACCGGCCAGTCCCACCAGGCAATGGCCAGCAGGCGCTCCACCACCGCGTCGGGGAAGCGCTGCTTCAGCGGCTCGGCCGGGTTGCCGCCGACCACGGTGTAGGGCGGCACGTCGCGGGTCACCACCGAGCGCGAGGAGATGATGGCGCCGTCGCCGATCTTCACCCCGGGCATGATCAGCGCCTCGTAGCCGATCCACACGTCGTTGCCGATCCGGGTGTCGCCCTTGTTGGGGAACTCCGACAGGTCGGGCATGTGGTGTTCCCAGCCACCGCCGAAGATCTGGAAGGGGTAGGTGGAGAAGCCGGAGAGCTTGTGGTTGGCGCCGTTCATGATGAACTTCACCCCACGGGCGATGGCGCAGAAGCGCCCGATCACCAGGCGGTCACCGATGAAGGGGAAGAGGTAGAGCACGTTGCGCTCGAAGTGCTCCGAATCCTCCGGGTCGTCGTAGTAGGTGTATTCGCCGATCTCGATCTGCGGGTTGCTCACCGTGTTGCGGATGAAACAGACCTGGGGGAAGCCCGCCATGGGGTGCGGGTTGCGAGGGTCGGGGCCGTGCATGGCACCTCCTGTGCGCTGCGAAGGGGGAAGGGAGAGCCGCTGGGTCAGCCCGGCAGGCGGCGCACCCGAAGGTTGCCGTAGCCGTTGGCGGCCGGTTCACCAGCGATCTCGACCCGGCCCTGGGCAGCCAGTTCCCGTGCTCGCCAGAAGAGGAAGAAGTCGGTGGCGAAGAAACCGTCGCAGTTGGCCATGACGTCGGCCATCACCCGTGCCAGCGGCTGCCAGTCAGTGCTGCAGCACTGCAGCAGATCGGCGTCGATGAAACTGAAATCCTCGCCATGGAAGACCTCCTGCCGCCAACGGCGGATGCCGGCACCTTCGGCCAGCACGCTGCGCCATTGCGTTGCCAGGTAGTGACGACGCTCGGGCCCCACCTGCCTCGGCAGGTAGCGCTCGGCCAGGTCGGTCGGCGTGTGCATGGCCACTGCGCGGCGGTGGCTGACGCTGCTGTCGCCGCTGCCGCAGGGCACTTCCCAGAACGGCAGGTCGCTGTGCTCCAGTACCGCGGCAACACGGGCCAGCAGCAACTGCTCGGAGGCGCTGTCGCCGTGCCAGACGGTCACCCCATGGTCCTGATCGGCCAACCCGGCGAGCCACTGCGCATCCGCCCCCAGGTCACGCTCGAAGTCCGGCATCGGGTGCACACCCTCCGGCCAGACCGCCCGCCAGAAGGCGGAACGGCGGGTGCAGGGCGGCTGCTCGATGTCCTTGAGCGGGCCGACGGCGAGGTCGTCACGCAGCACCCGCAGCCACTCATGGGCCACGGAATCACCGAGGACGATGCCGACGCCTTCGGCCGCGTTGTCACCACATACCAGGTGCCACATGACGCCCTCCTTGGCCTTGTCGCTACTCGCTGGATTTCTTCAGCTTGGGATTGGGGAAGAACTGCACGCTCTGCACCTTGGGGTCGGCCGGCTTGGGCTTGGCCTGGTTGACCCGGGTGCCGAGCTCCTTGGGCACCGACTGGCCCTGGGCGTTGAGGGTGTCGGCGTAGCCGCAGCCGACGCACTGGCGGTGCGGTACGCCGTCCTCGTCCCACATCTGGATCTTGTCCATCTCGCTGCAGGCGGGGCACACGGCCCCGGCGATGAAGCGCTTCGGCGTGGCACTCATGCCGCGTCCTCCGTGAGGCCGCTGTGGCGCAGCAGGGCGTCGATGGAGGGCTCGCGACCACGGAAGTCGACGAACAGCACCATGGGCGCCTGGGAACCGCCCCGGGCGAGGATGGCGTCGCGGAAGGCACGGCCGGTGGCCGGGTTGAGCACGCCTTCTTCCTCGAACTTGGAGAAGGCGTCGGCAGAGAGCACTTCGGCCCACTTGTAGCTGTAGTAACCGGCGGCGTAACCCCCGGCGAAGATGTGCGCGAAGCTGTTGGCGAAGCGGTTGAACGCCGGTGGGCGCATCACTGCCACTTCGTCACGCACCGCTTCCAGCACGTCGAGCACGCTGCGGCCGTCGCCGTGGGTGGCATGCAGTTCGAAGTCGAACAGGGAGAACTCCAGTTGGCGGACCATCATCAGGCCGGACTGGAAGTTCTTCGCCGCCAGCATCTTGTCCAGCAGGTCCTGAGGCAGGGGTTCGCCGCTCTGGTAGTGGCCGGAGATCAGCGCCAGGCCTTCCGGCTCCCAGCACCAGTTCTCCATGAACTGGCTGGGCAGCTCGACGGCGTCCCAGGCCACGCCGTTGATGCCTGAGGCACCGGCATGCTCGACGCGGGTCAGCAGGTGGTGCAGGCCGTGGCCGAACTCGTGGAACAGGGTGGTGACTTCGTCGTGGGTCAGCAGCGCGGGCTTGTCGCCGACGGCCGGGGTGAAGTTGCACACCAGGTTGGCCACCGGGGCGACCAGTTCGCCACGGGCGTTGCGGCGCTTGTCGCGGGCACCGTCCATCCAGGCGCCGCCGCGCTTGTTGGCGCGGGCGTAGAGGTCGAAGAAGAAGCGGCCGACGTGCTCGCCGTTCTCGCGGATCTCGAACAGGCGCACGTCCGGGTGCCAGGTGTCGAAGCCGCTGAGTTCGCGGATTTCGATGCCGTAGAGCTTCTGCACGATGGCGAACAGGCCAGTGAGCACCTTGTCGATGGGGAAGTAGGCGCGCAGGGTTTCCTGGGAAATGTTGTAGCGCTGCTCGCGCAGCTTCTCGCTGAAGTAGCCGACATCCCAGCTCTTCAGGTCGGCAACGCCACGTTCGGCGGCGAAAGCCTTGAGCTCGTCCAGGTCACGGGCGGCGAAGGGCTTGCTGCGCTGGGCCAGGTCCCGCAGGAAGCCGAGCACCTGGGGGGTGGTCTCGGCCATCTTGGTGGCGAGGGACAGGTCGGAGAAATGGGCGAAGCCCAGCAGGCGGGCCAGTTCCTGGCGCAGGTCGAGGATCTCGGCCATTACCGGGCCGTTGTCGTTCTGGCCGGCGTTGGGGCCCTGGTCGGAGGCACGGGTGGCGTAGGCGGTGTAGACCTCTTCGCGCAGGGCGCGGTCGTCGGCGTAGGTCATCACGGCGTAGTAGCTGGGGAATTCCAGGGTGATCAGCCAGCCGTCCAGGCCCTTGGCCTCGGCGGCCTGCTTCATCTGCGCCTTGGCCGAGTCGGTGAGGCCGGCGAGGGCGGCTTCGTTGGTGACGTGCTTGGTCCAGGCCTGGGTGGCGTCCAGCAACTGGTTGGAGAAGCGGCTGCCCAGCTCGGAGAGCTTCATCTGGATCTCGCCATAGCGCTGCTGCTTGTCGGCAGGCAGGTCGATGCCGGAGAGGCGGAAGTCACGCAGGGCGTGTTCGAGGATGGTCTTCTGCGCCACATCGAAGCCAGCGGCCTCGGGGCTGGCGGCCAGGGCCTCGTAGGCCTGGAACAGGGCGCGGTTCTGGCCCATTTCGGTCCAGTACTCGGACAGCTTGGGCAGGCAGGCCTCGTAGGCGTTGCGCAGTTCGGCGCTGTTGCAGACGGCGTTGAGGTGGCTCACCGGGCTCCAGGCACGACCCAGGCGCTCACCCAGTTCGTCCAGCGCCAGCACCAGGCCCTTCCAGCTGGGGGTGCCGTCCTGCCCGGCCAGCAGCGCGGCGAGGGCGGCGCGGTTGTCGGCCAGGATCTGGTCGACGGCGGGCTCGACGTGCTCGGGCTTGATGGTGGAGTAGGGGGGCAGGTCGAAATCTTGCAGGAGGGGATTGCTGGAACTCACGGCATTCACCTGTAGCGTCTTGGAAAAGGGTTCTAGGCTCGGAAAAACAAGAAGGGGGCGCAAGGCCCCCTCAACGAATCACTTTTTCTTGCTGGTCCGCGACATGGACCAGGCGCCGTTCTGTGGTAGACCGCTGACCCCCTTGGCGACCTTCTGGATCTCCCCTCCCTGGCGCAGGAATGCTGCGACCTGATCCTCGAGGGTTGCACGGGTTTCCAGGGCCACTTCGGCTTCAGCCTTACGTGCAGAAGCTCTGATACGCAGGGTGGACATGACACTCTCCTTATCCAAAGGCGGCCAGCCAGTATGCCAGATTCTTGACAGCTTTGCAGAAATAGTGTTCCGACAGCCGGAAACCGACGTGCCAGAGGGTTCTCCGAACCGTGTGGGCCGCATCTTAATTACAATCGTCTTCCACCACAGCCACAGGACTTTCTATGAACCCGATTAGAGCCTACCGCGGCCTGTCGCCCCAGCTGGGCGAGCGGGTCTTCGTCGATCCGACCGCCGTGGTGATCGGCGACGTGCACCTGGGAGAGGACAGTTCGGTGTGGCCGCTGGCGGTCATCCGCGGCGACATGCACCGCATCCGCATCGGCGCCCGCACCAGCGTGCAGGACGGCAGCGTGCTGCACATCACCCACGCTGGCCCGTTCAACCCCGACGGCTTCCCTCTGGAGATCGGCGACGACGTGACCATCGGCCACAAGGCCCTGCTCCATGGGTGCCGGATCGGCAGCCGGGTGCTGATCGGCATGGGCTGCATCGTGATGGACGGCGCGGTGATCGAGGACGGCGTGGTGCTCGGCGCCGGCAGCCTGGTGCCGCCGGGCAAGCGCCTGGTCACCGGCTACCTCTACGTCGGCAGTCCGGTGCGCCAGGCGCGCCCGCTGACCGACAAGGAAAAGGCCTTCTTCACCTACAGCGCCGCCAACTACGTGAAACTGAAGAACCACCACCTCGCCGAACACCCCGGCGCCTGAGCCGCCCCCTTACCGACAGCAGGACCGCATGCGCTACCCGAACATCCTCTTCGACCTCGACGGCACCCTCACCGACCCGCGCGAGGGCATCACCCGCTCCGTGCAGTACGCCCTGGCCCAGCTCGACATCCATGAGCCGGACCTGGCGCAACTGGAACACTTCATCGGCCCGCCGCTGCTGCAGTGCTTCATGCAGACCTACGGCCTCAGCGAGGCACGCGCCTGGGACGCGGTGAACCACTACCGCGACCGCTTCAAGGTCACCGGCCTCTACGAGAACCGCGTGTTCGACGGCATCGACGCATTGCTCGCGCGCCTCGCCCAGCAGGACCGCACCCTGTACATCGCCACCAGCAAGCCCACCGTGTTCGCCCGCGAGATTGCCCGGCACTTCGGCTTCGACCGGCACTTCCGGCACATCTACGGCAGCGAGCTGGACGGCACACGCACCCACAAGGTGGAGCTGATCGCCCACCTGCTGGCGGAAGAGGGGCTGGCCCCGGCGGACACGCTGATGATCGGCGACCGCAAGCACGACCTCATCGGCGCCAGCCAGAACGGGCTGCACGCCGCCGGCGTCGGCTATGGCTTCGGCAGCCGCGAGGAACTGATGGCCGAGGCGCCGACCTACTACTTCGCCACCCTCGGCGAGCTGGACCGCGCCTTCGGCTGAGGTCAATTGCCGTTGCGCTGGTAGAGGATCTTGCGGGTGCCGTTCTCGCAGGAGCCGACCACCATGTTGGGGTCCTCCACCTCGCTGGCGGGCACGATCTCCAGGGTGTAGGCCGTCACCCCGGCGGCCTGGATCTTCACCTCGATCTCGGCCTTCAGTTCCTCGCACGGCTTGGGCGCGGCCATCGCCGCGCCCGAGACCAGGCCACACAGCATCACCAGCATCCACCGCTTCATCGTGCGTCTCTCCCTTGTCTCGAATCCGCTGTCATTCGACCGGAGCCGCCGGGGCGGAGTTCGCCGCCTGCAGCTCGGCCAGGCGCGCTTCCCGTGCCGCCACCGGCAGGGCCGCCAGCGTCGCCACCCGGGCGTGGAAATCGCTCCAGCCTTCTGCCTGGCGATACAACGCGGCGAAGGCCGGCACCCAGCGGTCGTAGAGGCCGAAAGGCAACAGCTTGGCGTTGTTCATCGGCCCCGCCATCCAGCCGTCATAGCGCCCCACGCCGCCCCAGGGGCCATCGCGCAGGGCACGGTAGTCGCGCCGCAAGCGCTCGAACTCGGCGGCCTTGGCCTCGCGCAGCTCGGCGTCCGGGCGACCACTGGCATAGAGCGCCTGGAGCCGCTCGCGGCTGGCCAGCACCAGCGCGGTGAACTGCTCGCGCTGGCGCAGGGACGGGTCCTCCCGGCTCGCCAGCCCCCGCGCAGCGCGCCATTGGCGCAGCCCCTCGCGCTCCACGAAGCTGGCGTAGGACTCGTTGAAGGCGCTGTCGTCGGTCACGTACAGCCGCTGGTGGGCCAGCTCATGGAAGATCACCGCCACCAGCCGATCCTCGCCCCAACCGAGCATGCTGCTGAGGATCGGGTCATCGAACCAGCCGAGGGTGGAATAGGCCTCCACGCCGCCGACCCAGGTGTCGAAGCCGTCCTCGCGCATCAGCGCTGCCGCGCCCCGGGCCCGACCCTGCTGGTAGTAGCCGCGGTAGGCCACGCACCCGGCGATGGGAAAGCAGTGGGTGACCGGCGCCAGTGAGAACTCCGGCGTGGCGAACACATTCCACACCACGAAGGGCCTGTGGATATCCGCATAGACCCGGTAGCTGCCGTTGTCCGGCAGGGCCAGTTGCTGGCTGGCGTAGTCCCGCGCTTCCTGCGCCAGGGCCAGGCGCTGGCGCAACGCCGGGTCACGGGCCGGGTCGGCGACGATGCGCGCCACCGGTTCGCGGGCACGCAGCAACTGCCACTGCCCGGCGGCCAGTTGCCCGTAGTAGTCCAGCGTCGAGCAACCGCCCAGCACCAGGGCAAGCAGGCCGGGAACCGCGAGGGTGCGGCAGCGGTCGAGAAAGGCGAGAAAAGAGGAGGGCGGCATGCGCCGAAGCTAACGCAACGCCCCCGACCACGCCAGAAGGAGTTGCCCATGCGTCGCCTGCTCGTCCTTGCCCTGCCCCTGAAACTGGCCGGCTGCGGCCTGATCATGCCCAGCCCCGACCCGGACCAGGCCTGGATCGCCTTCGCCCCGCAGCAGCGGGGCGCACTGGAGGCCGCGCGGGTGGACGAACGTCCTCTGGAGGACGACCGCTACTTCCAGGTCCAGCCTGGGCGCCACGCCCTGGAGGTGCGCTACCGCTTCGAGGTGGACGGCAGCGCCATCGGCACCGCCCAGCCGAGCCTTGCCCGCACCTGCCTGCTGACCCTGGACTACGCCGACTTCGCCGCCGGCCAGCGCTATGAAATGCGCGCCGGAGAGATCGGTTTCCGCCCCTGGGTGCGGCTCTACGACGAGCGCCAGCGGGAAGTGGCCCGCGCCCGTGAAGGCCGCTGCGGCGATGTCTGAACGGGGCTGCCGTCGCGCCCCGGCGGGTTTATCCTGACAGCCCGCCCCATGAGGTGATCGCCATGCACAAGCCCGCCCTGCTGCTCCTGCTCGCCAGCCTCGGCGGCTGCGCCAGCCCGTTGCCGACGCCCGACCCGAACCAGGCCTGGGTGGAGCTGCGCAGCGATCCGGGCACCACGCTGATGGCCAACCGGCAGGATGGCGAGCGAACCCGGGACGGGCGCTTCTACCAGCTCAGCCCCGGCGCCCATGAACTGGAAACCCGCTTCCAGTTCGACATCCCCGGCGGAGGCGGCTTCAACACCAGCAGCGGCCCGACCCAGCTCACCTGCCACATCCGCTTCCGCTACGACGGCTTTGCCGCCGGCCAGCGCTATCGCCTGGAAGCCCGACCGGTGGTGATGAGCGCCCAGGCGCTGCTGCGCGACGCCCAGGGCCAGGTGGTGGCGCGGGGCGACGTACTCGGCTGCGGCCCGCTCTGAGGCTCAGCCGCGCAGCCCGGCGAGGATGTCGAAGGCCCGCAGGCGGTGCTCGTGCTGGTAGACATCGCAGGTGAAGATCAGCTCGTCCGCCCCGGTCTGCTCCAGCAGCACCTCCAGCTTGCTGCGGATCTTCTCCGGCCCGCCGACCATCGCCAGGCCCAGGAAACTGCCCACCGCCTCCTTCTCGTGAGGCAGCCAGCGCCCGGCCATGCTTTCCACCGGCGGGCGCAGCACCAGGCTCTCGCCGCGCATCAGCGCCAGCACCCGCTGGTAGACGGTGGTGGCGAGGAACTCCGCCTCCTCGTCGGTGGGCGCCGCCACCAGCGGCACGCCGAGCATCACGTAGGGCGCATCGAGCACCTCGGACGGGCGGAAATGGTTGCGGTACACGCGGATCGCCTCGTGCAGGTAGCGCGGGGCGAAGTGCGAGGCGAAGGCGTAGGGCAGGCCCTTCATGCCTGCCAACTGAGCGCTGAACAGGCTGGAGCCGAGCAGCCAGATCGGCACGCGGGTGTCCATGCCGGGCATGGCGATCACCTTCTGGCCCTCCTGGCGCGGGCCCAGCAGCCGTTCCAGCTCCTCGACGTCACGCGGGAAGTCATCGGCGCTGCCCAGGCGGTCGCGCCGCAGCGCCTGGGCGGTGAAGTGGTCCGCCCCTGGCGCGCGCCCCAGGCCCAGCTCGATGCGGCCCGGGTAGAGGGTGGCCAGGGTGCCGAATTGCTCGGCCACCACCAGCGGCGCATGGTTGGGCAGCATCACCCCGCCGGAGCCAAGGCGCAGGGTCGAGGTGTTGGCGGCGAGGTAGCCCAGCAGCACGGCGGTCGCCGAGCTGGCGATGCCGTCCATGTTGTGGTGCTCGGCCACCCAGAAGCGCGAGAAGCCCAGCCGCTCGACGTGCTGCGCCAGGGCCAGGGTGTTGTGCAGGGCCTGAGCGGGGCCGCCGTGGTCGCGGATCGGCGCCAGGTCGAGGACGGAAAGGGGAAGCGAGGACAGCGCAGTCATGGTGATCGGGCCTTGCGAGGGGAAGGCGGCAGGCCTTCCGTAGGACAGGATGCGCCTACTCTAAGTTGCCCCTTCCGATCGGACCAGAAGGCACTTTTCCGTGCCTCAGGCACCTTCAGGTAAGCCCCTCACCGCTGCGGACGGGCCATTCCGGTAGAGAAAGACGCCCCGGAACGGAAAGACAACGGCAAAAAGAAGCCGGCATCACGCCGGCTTCTTCCCCGATACGGTGAATCAGTTGCGCTGGTAGACGATTTCCTTGGTGCCCGCCTCGCAGCTGCCTACCACCTTCTTGTCGGTGACGCTGCCCTTGTCGACGATCTCCAGGGTGTAGGAGGTCGCACCCTTGGCCTGGATCTTCGCGTCGATCTCGGACTTCAGCTCTTCACAGGGCTTGCCAGCGGCCATGGCCGAACCGGCAAGCACGAACACACCAGCAGCCAACAGCAGTTTTTTCATCGGTAACGCTCCCTGGTTGCAGAAAAGAAACGGCTCATGCGAGCCCTGGAGACGACCCGTCTCCAGAGTCGGCCGGGCCACCCGGGCCCGGCCGAACGCGAACAGCCTAGCCCAAGGTGCCAGGGATCTCTGTCGGACAGTCAGCTATCGCTGAGTCGGAAGCCTACTTTCAGCGTCACCTGGTAATGGCCCACCTTGCCGTTCTCGATGTGGCCGCGGGTTTCCACCACCTCGAACCACTCCAGCAGCTTGATGGTCTTGGCCGCCTGTTCCAGTGCATTGCCGATGGCGTCTTCAATGCTGGTGCGGGACGAGCCCACGATCTCGATCTTCTTGTAGGTGTGGTGATCCGACATAGCCGTTCTCCTTGCCGTAACGATGATTCGCCTGACAGTTCTGGCACGTACCTCGGGCGACACGTTCAGGTTAGCTGCACTCACCTGCGCTGCCGTGATGGCAAGGGCTGGTGCTCGATGCGGTTGTCCACCCCCTGCACCGTCATCAGCGGCTCCGAACCGCTCCAGCGCAGCTGGTTGTCGGCCCCCGTCAGATTCACCACGGTCGGCCCCCTGAAGACCAGCTCCAGGTTGTGGTCGGCGCCGCTGACCTCCAGCCGCGCGTGGTTCGGGGTGCGGCCTTCGAGGGCCGCCTGGACGCGGTTCTTCGCCGCGTCTACCTCCAGGCGCTCGACGCGCCCGGCGGTGACCTGGTTCTGAATACCCGACACGCTCAGCGCCCCACTCTGTTCCAGGCTCACCTGGTGATCCGAGCCACGCACGGTAACGGCACCGCAGGTGCCGGTGAGGCGGATGTGATTACCGGAGCCGGTGATCGCCACGTCCTGCCCCTGGCAGGGCACATCACGGGTCAGGCCAACGCCGTCGATGCTCACCGGGTCGGCCTGGGCGAGGGGAGCGAGGGTCAGCGCCAGCAGGGCGCCGGCGAGGGGGAACTTGGGCATGGACGCGTCCTTCTTCCTTCCATTGGGCATGCCCCGCTGTGACCGGCCTTGGCCTGGGAAGTTGCATGCCTCTGGCGCAAGCGTGTCGCCTTGGACGTCAGCGTCCCAGCTCCTGGCGCAACCAGCCCGCCAGGGCATCGGCGCGGCGGTCGGCCTGCCGGCCATTGATCCACAGCGCCAGGCGCGCGGGCGTCTCGACGAACCCCCAGGGCGCCACCAGGCGGCCCGAGGCCAGTTCATCCGCCACCAGTTGCTGCGGGGCGATGGCCACGCCCAGGCCGGCCACCGCTGCCTCCAGCAGGTAGTAGAGGTGCTCGAAGCCCTGCCCGAGGCGCAGCCGATCGACCGCCAGACCCTGGGCCCCAGCCCATTGCGGCCAGGCCTGGGGCCGCGAGGCGGTGTGCAGCAGCGCCTCGTCCAGCAAGGCAGCAGGTGGCGCACCGGCCAGCCGGTCATGCCGGGCGTAGCGGGGGCTCAGCACCGGGCCGATGGATTCCGCCGCCAGCTCCACCACCCGCAGGTCCGCCGGCCAGGGCGGTGCGGCGAAGCACAGGGTGGCGTCCACCCCCGGTCGCCGAGGGTCCAGCTCGCCCTCGCTGGCGGACAACTGCAGACGCAGCTCCGGCAACTCGCGGTTGAGACGGTCCAGGCGCGGAATGAACCAGCGCGCCAGCAGACTGCCCGGGCAGGCGAGGACAAAAGGCGCCTCGTCGCTGCGCCGTGCAAGTTCGGCACAGACCCCGCGCAAGCGCTCGAAGGCCTCCGCCGTGGCGTCCCGCAGGCGCTGGCCGGCATCCGTGAGTTTTACGCCGCGTCCGTCCTTGCTGAACAGCGCCACGCCGAGGGACTCCTCCAACTGCCGCACCTGGCGGCTCACCGCCCCGTGGGTGACGTGCAGTTCATCGGCGGCACGGCTCATGCTCTGCAACCGCGCGGCAGCCTCGAAGGCACGCAGGGCGTTGAGGGAGGGCAGGCCCTGGCTCATATCAGTCCGCCAGTTCCGGCAGGAAGGCCGTGTCCATGGCGTAGCGGCGCGGGTTGGCCGGGTCGATCAGCACCCGCACCCAGCCATCGTCGGGCAGGTGACGGGACGGATCGAACCAGAGGTTCTCGCTGTTGAACACATGCAGCTTGCCGGTGGCGGGGTTCTTCCATTGGGCGACGATGCGCCAGGGGTGCTGGCCGTTCACGCTCAGCGAACCGTTGAGCCGGACGTCGACCACCTCGGCCATAACCGCCTGGCCGGTCAGCGCCAGTTGCGCAGCGCGGCGCCGAGCCAGCAGCGGCGGCACCACGAAGCACGAGCCGATCAGGGCGAACACCGCGCCGATGCCGCCGAGCACCAGGGAGCCGACCCAGTTGTCGACGAAGCTGTCCAGGTGCGCATCGCGAGGGTCGGCCGGGTCGTAGTAGACCCTCGCCGACTCGCCCAGCTCGAAGGCCGGCGGGCTGCTGCAGCCGCTGCTGGTGTGCTCCACCACCTCACCCGTCGCCGTAAGGAAGGCCACCGTCGGGCAGCCGCCGCTGATGTCGATCACCTCCGCCGTGGCCAGCGTCATGCGCGCCTGGTCGCTCAGCCGCGCCATCTGAATTGCCGCCGCACCCACGATCATCAGGCCGCCCAGGGCGGGGAACACCCACAACCATCCCAGTTTCATGCGTCGATCTTCCTGTGAATAAAAGTCACACGTTGTAGCGGAATTATCAGTTTTTCTGCCACCCCGTCCAGTCGTAGACTGGCCACCATTGTCCCAGCCACCCAACGGATGACCGCCATGCCTGGTTCACAGAATTCCTATCGCAACGGCCCGGACGCCAAGGGCCTGTTCGGCGCCTTCGGCGGCCAGTACGTCGCCGAGACCCTGATGCCGCTGATCCACGACCTGGCCCGCGAATACGAGAAGGCCAAGGAAGACCCGGCCTTCATCGAAGAGCTGGCCTACTTCCAGCGTGACTACGTCGGCCGTCCGAGCCCGCTGTACTTCGCCGAGCGCCTGACCGAGCACTGCGGCGGCGCGAAGATCTACCTCAAGCGCGAAGAGCTGAACCACACCGGCGCGCACAAGATCAACAACTGCATCGGCCAGATCCTCCTGGCCCGCCGCATGGGCAAGAAACGCATCATCGCCGAGACCGGCGCCGGCATGCACGGCGTGGCCACCGCCACCGTGGCCGCCCGTTTCGGCATGGAATGCGTGGTGTACATGGGCACCACCGACATCGACCGCCAGCAGGCCAACGTGTTCCGCATGAAGCTCCTGGGCGCCACCGTGATCCCGGTCACCGCCGGCACCGGCACCCTCAAGGACGCCATGAACGAAGCCCTGCGCGACTGGGTGACCAACGTCGACACCACCTTCTACCTGATCGGCACCGTCGCCGGCCCGCACCCGTACCCGGCCATGGTCCGTGACTTCCAGGCCGTGATCGGCAAGGAAACCCGCGAGCAGCTGGCCGAGAAGGAAGGCCGCCTGCCCGACTCCCTGGTCGCCTGCATCGGCGGCGGCTCCAACGCCATGGGCCTGTTCCACCCCTTCCTCGACGACGCCTCGGTGCAGATCGTCGGCGTGGAAGCCGCCGGCCACGGCATCGAGACCGGCAAGCATGCCGCCAGCCTCAACGGCGGCGTACCGGGCGTGCTGCACGGCAACCGCACCTTCCTGCTGCAGGACGACGACGGCCAGATCATCGACGCCCACTCCATCTCCGCCGGCCTGGACTACCCCGGCATCGGCCCGGAACACGCCTGGCTGCACGACATCGGCCGCGTCGAGTACACCTCGATCACCGACCACGAAGCCCTGGAAGCCTTCCACCAGTGCTGCCGCCTCGAAGGCATCATCCCGGCCCTGGAAAGCTCCCACGCCCTGGCCGAAGTGTTCAAGCGCGCGCCCCGGCTGCCCAAGGACCACATCATGGTGGTCAACCTCTCCGGCCGCGGCGACAAGGACATGCAGACCGTGATGCACCACATGCAACAGAACCAGGAGAAGCACTGATGAGCCGCCTGCAGACCCGCTTCGCCGAGCTGAAGCAGCAGAACCGCGCTGCCCTGGTGACCTTCGTCACTGCCGGCGATCCGAACTACGACGCCTCCCTGGCGATCCTCAAGGGCCTGCCGGAAGCCGGCGCCGATGTGATCGAGCTGGGCATGCCCTTCACCGACCCGATGGCCGACGGCCCCTCGATCCAGCTCGCCAACATCCGCGCCCTGGCCGGCAAGCAGAACCTGGCCAAGACCCTGCAGATGGTCCGGGAATTCCGCGAGGGCAACCAGAGCACCCCGCTGGTGCTGATGGGCTACTTCAACCCCATCCACCACTACGGCGTCGAGCGCTTCGTCAGCGACGCCAAGGCCGCGGGCGTGGACGGCCTGATCGTCGTCGACCTGCCGGCCGAACATAACGACGACCTGTGCCAACCGGCCCAGAACGCCGGCATCGACTTCGTCCGTCTGACCACCCCGACCACCGACGACGCCCGTCTGCCGACGGTGCTCGCCGGCAGCTCCGGCTTCGTCTACTACGTCTCGGTGGCCGGCGTCACCGGCGCCGGCTCCGCCACCCTGGAGCACGTGCAGGCCGCCGTGACCCGCCTGCGCCGCCACACCGACCTGCCGGTGGCCATCGGCTTCGGCATCCGCACCGCCGAACACGCCGCCAGCATCGCCCGCCTCGCCGACGGCGTGGTGGTGGGCTCCGCCCTGGTGGACCAGATCGCCAAGGCCGAAACCGCCGAACAGGCCGTCGACGGCGTCCTAACCCTCTGCAAGACACTGGCCGACGGCGTGCGCAGCGCCCGCGCCTGATCACGATACAGCCGCAATAGAAGCCGCTGCTCCCAGTTGGGAGCAGCGGCTTTTCACGCTGAAGCACGTGCGAGCGAGGCCCCACATCGAGAGCAGCCAGCATCACCGCACCCGATCATTCCGCCATCGAATGACGTAGCCCTGCGATCAAGATCCCGTCTCAGGCGGCGTACTCTCCGATAATCTCCGTTCTCCGCTCCAGTCCCACGGATGTAATTCATGCTCCCCACCATGAAGCGCCTGTTCAACTCACTTCACGCCCTGACAGGACGCCCCCGAGTCCGTCCGCTATGGGATCGATACGCCGCCGGTAATCAGCGATTGGCGAAAAGCATCGCCCGACGATCAGCTGCCGAGCGCCTCAAGGACCAGCGGGAACAAGCCCCCGAGGCGAGCCGCCTGTTGCGTTCTCTGGCGCCATTGATCATCCAAGGGGCCAATGGACTAGAGATCCAGGAGCACCTGCTGAACGCTTATCTGGAACGGGGTTGGCGCCCGATGCTGGTGGGTTACCACGGCTATCCGGCGGCGGTCCCCGTCTCGGTCAACTATGGCGTCGGAGGTGTTATCCCGACCGACAAGCCGATCCCGAAGGCGGCACTGGTCAAGGTCGAGCTGATCGCAGGCACTCCCGTTTCGCACTTGGCGCAGACCTGGACCTTTGCTGGCCGGAAGGCCACACCGCTGCAACTGTTCATGCTCGACAAAGCGCGGCTGGCACTGCGCAAGGGCATCGAGCCGGTACGCCATGGGGCCAGCATCGACACCATCGGCGATGCGATCTCCAAGGTGCTCGATGAAAACGACCTTTTCCCGATCCGCGAGCTATGCGGGTACACGATGGGTGCGCAACGTGTCGAAGAGCCGCAGATCTTGGGCTATGGCCTCCGCGGTATACCTTCCCGTGGGACCTGTATGGAGGCTGGCCAGGTATTGAACATCCAGGTGCTGGCTCAAAGAGCGCAAGTTCGTACACGCGTCAGGGGAGAGGAGGGTTTCCAGTACTACACCGGAGACAGAGGGGATGCTGTTGTGTTGTCCGCCATGGTTGAGGTCACTGAAACCGGGCATAGATTGTTGACCGAGTTCGTCGATTGACCCAGCGCCTCCCGATAGGCCGAGCGCGATAGGTGAGGGCAGCGCCCAGTCCTAGGGCTGCTGCATGGCCGGCTTCCGGCCCAAACGACTTATCCACAGGGATGCGAGGATCACCGCGCCGCCCAGGGCGAGGCGGGGGAGGTCGGCGTCGCGGTTCCAGATCAGCAGGTTGACCAGCAGCCCGGCGGGCACGTGGAGTTCGTTCATTACCGCCAGGGTGCCGGCGCTGACACGGGTGCTGCCCTTGACCCACCAGAACATCCCAAGTGCCGTGGCGAACAGCCCCATCCACAGCAGCACGCCCCATTGCACGGTGGTCTGCGGCAGGCGCTCGGGGTTGCCGAAGAACAGGAAGGAGGGCAGCACCAGCACCAGCGCGCCGAGGAAGAAATGGCCGAAGAAGCGGTGCAGCGGCTGCTCCACCGGGTAGCGCACCAGCAGCCGGCGGCACAGCACCTGGCCGGCGGCGAAGGTGGCGTTGGCCACCTGCAAGAGGATGAAGCCCAGCAGGTACTCCCCCTCCAGCCGGTCGAAACGGATGATCACCCCGCCACCCACCGCCACCAGTGCGGCCAGCAGCGCCCAGGGGCTGAAGCGCCGCGCCAACGCATCGTCCAGGAGGGTCACGTAGATCGGCGTGAGCACGGTGAACAGCAACACCTCCGGCACCGTGAGCACCGCGAAGCTGCGGTACAGGCACAGGTAGGTGATGCCGAACTGCAGCGCCCCGGCCAGCCAGAAACCTGCCAGCAGGCGGGCCGGCAGGCCGCGCCAGCGGGTGAAGGGCAGGAACACCAGCGCCGCGATCAGCACCCGCGCCAGCACCGCGAAGTCACTGTCCACCCGACCGGCCAGGTACTCGCCGATCAGGCTGAAGGAAAAGGCCCAGAGCAGGGTGACGATGAGCAGGAAGGGCATGGACGGCCTCCGGAAATGCGGGCCGCGATGATAGGCGCTGCCTGTTCGTTCGTCATCGCGGGTGCTTGACTGTACTTGGTAACCAAGTACAGTGGCGCCCCATGAGCTCAACGAATCCTCCCACGCGGCATGCCGCCGACGACGCCCTGGAAGGGCTGTTCGTCGAAATCTTCGACGGCCACCTGGCCCCCGGCGAGGCATTGCCTGCGGAACGGCTGCTGGCCGAACGCTACGGCGTCTCGCGCATCACCGTGCGCCAGGCGGTGCACAAGCTGAAGGACGCCGGCCTGGTGGAGGTGCGTCAGGGCGGCGCCAGTCGGGTGCTGGACCCGGCCCGCGCCGATGCCCGGGTGTTCGAACTGCTGCTGCGCTACGGCGCCCGCCTGCGTTCGGATGCTGCCCGCCGCCTGCTGCGCGACCTGGACGAGTACCAGCAGCTCTACGCCATCGGACTGCTGGAGGCGGCGGCGCGCCACGCCACGGACGACGAGCGGGCCGAGCTGCTGGCGGAGGTGGAAGGCTGCCCGGCCACACCGACGCCGGAGCAGTTGCAGGCCCTTGAGCGACGGGTGTGGCAGCGGCTCACCGCCTTCGGCCGCAACCGTGTACTGCAGATGGAGATGGCCCTGTGGCAGCGCTGGCTGGGGGAGGAGCCGCCCCCGGCGGGCGACCCGGCGGAGCAGCGCTGGTTCTACCTGACCCTGGTGCGCCAGTTGCACGCCCGGCAGGACCCTATCCCGTTCTACCTGGCCTCGGTGCGTACACCGGCCGCCTGAACCCGTCGCCACCCCGGATTGGGTGGTTTTTTTTCGACCCGATCAACTTGGCAACCAAGTGGAGGTACAGGATGTACACGCGATTGCTCGATGCCCTGGGTGTTTCCCGCCGCTCCTTGCTGCGCCTGGGCGGCGCGGCGCTGCTGACCGGGCTGGCCCGGGGTGGGCAGGCCTCGCCCGGCGGGCCGCCGGACCGGCAGGTGGACGTGGTGGTGGTGGGTGCGGGCCTCTCCGGCCTGGTGGCGGCCCGACGCCTGGTGGCCGCGGGGTGCCGGGTGCAGGTGCTGGAGGCACGCGAGCGGGTCGGCGGGCGCACCCTCAACCAGCCCCTGGGCGAGGGCATCGAGGTGGACGGCGGTGGCCAGTGGGTCGGCGGCAGCCAGCAGGCGGTGATGGGCCTGGCCGGTGAACTGGGCGTGCCGCTGGTGCCGCAGTACACCCAGGGCGAGATGGCAGCGCTGATCCAGGGTCAGCGCTACACCTTCCCGCCCGAAGGCCCCGGCCCCAAGGCACGGGCGTTGATGGACCGACTCGAAGCCATGGCGGCGCGGGTGCCGCCGGAGGCGCCCTGGAAGGCACCCCGCGCCGAGGCCTGGGACGCCATGAGCGTGGCGGCCTGGCTGAAGGCCCAGCGCGCGGACGAGGAAGCCGTCGAGGCGGTGGCGACCACCCTCTCCACCACCCTGGCCAGCGAGCCGGGGCGGGTCTCGCTGCTGTGGTTCCTGTTCTATCTGCGTTCGGCGGGCGGCTTCACCGCACTGGACGACCAGGCCCAGCAATTCCGCCTGAAAGGCGGGGCGCAGCGCCTGTCGCTGCTGCTGGCCGAGCCACTCGGCGATGCCTTGCTTACCGGCAGCGCGGTGAGCCGGATCGACGGCTGGCTGGAGGGCCCGCTGCGAGTCCATAGCGAACGGGCGGTGATCAGTGCCGAACAGGTGGTGGTGGCGATGATGCCGGCCGATGTCAGCCGCATCGGCTTCGGCCCCGCCTTGCCACCGGGCCGCGAGGCCCTGCAGCGCAACTGGGCTGCCAGCGGCGGGATCAAGGTGCACCTGCGCTACCCGGCACCGTTCTGGCGCGCGGCCGGCCTCTCCGGTGCCGGCCTGGTCACCGACGGGCTGGTGCAGATGACCGTCGACAGCACCCCGGAAGGCCGGGGGGACGGCGTGCTGCTGGCCTTCCTCGATCCGGCCCGCGCGGGCGGCGATCCGGCCCGGCGGCGCAAGCGGGTGCTGCGCGAACTGAGCCGTCTGCTGGGTGACGAAGCCGCGCGGCCGCTGGCCTATGTGGAGCAGGACTGGTCCCAGGAGCGCTGGAGCGCCGGCTGCGTGTCGCCCCTGCCGTCCGGCGTGCTGGCACGCAACGGCCACTGGCTGCGGGCGCCCCTGGGCCGGCTGCACTGGGCCGGGAGCGAGGCCTCGCCGATCTGGTGCGGTTACCTGGAAGGGGCGGTGCTGGCGGGTGAGCGGGCGGCCCAATCGGTGCTGGTGGCGCTGGGGCGGGCCTAAAGGTCGTACTCGATGGCCCCATCCTGCAGGTCGGCGAGGTCCAGCGGGCGAACCTCGCCCATCCACAGCGGAAAGTCGCGGTGGTCCTTCAGGTCGCTGCCGGTAATGGGGTGCACCAGCACGTTGAGGCCACCGCGATTGAGCGCCAGCCAGGGCACCACGTCGCCGAACAGTTCAGGCCTGAAGGCCAACTGGCAGCTCCAGTCCGGATGCGGGCCGACCCGCTTCTCATGGACGCGGCCCATCTTCAGCGGGAAACGGCGGGCCGCCTCCTCGCACAGCGCACGGGCCTGGGGCAGGGTCTCGGCGTCGAAGTAGACGTGGGCGTGGAAGCCCTTGATGCGGGGGGTGGCAAAGGCCGACATGGCGGTCTCCCGGAAAGCGGAGGCTGCCATGGTAGCCGCTTGCGCCTAGCGCTGCTCAGTCGGCGCGGGCGCTGCCGGGCAGCAGCTCCGGGGCTTCACGCTCCAGGCACGCCTGCATGGCCTCCAGTTGCTCCAGCGCAGCGCGGGCTTCGTCCAGCTCGGCGGGGCTGCGTTCGCCGCTCTGGGCGGCGGCCTCGATGCGCGCGCGAATCTCCGGGATCTGCTGCACGCCAGCGGCATAGGCCTGCACCAGCTCGCGGGTCTGGCGTTCCTCCAGGGCGGCGTACTTCCGGGGGTCGGCGCGCTCGGCCTCGCTGGCGGCCTGGCGCGGCTTGAGCCCGCCCAGGGCCGGGCTGCGCGGGTCGCCGTGTTCCGCCGTCCAGTGCATGAACTGCTGGGCCTGCTGGAGATCCAGGGGCGCCGGGGACGGTGGGGCCTCATCCACGGACTTGGTGACCACGGGGGCCGCCGTTGCGGGTGCGGCTACTGGCTGAGAGGCCGTCGAAACAGGCGCAGGCGGGAGGCTGGCCGGCACGAGCGGCGCCTGGGACGGCGACGCCACGGCCACCGGGGCCTCTCGCCAGTTCCAGGCCGCGCCCACGCCGGCGCTGACCAGCACGCTGGCCAGGGCGAGCCCCAGCCAGCCCTTCACAGCCCCTCCACGCGGGCATCGGCGAGCAACTGGCGGATACGTGCCTCGAACTCGGCGGCCAGTTGCTCACGGGCCACGGCCTGGTTCACCTCGTAGCGCACACTCGGGTCCGCCAGGGGCAACTGACGGTCCTCGCGGCTGCGCACGCGGAGAATCTCGAAGGCACCGTCGATCAGCATCGGCTGGGACAGGGTGTTGGCCTTCTGGATCAGCGCGGTTTTGCGCAGCAGGTCCAGCTTCGGGTCGTCGGCGCGGATCAGCCCGAGGTCACCCGGCGGGGTACGAGCCTTGTCGTCCGCCAGGGAATGGCGGCGCACGGCTTCGTCGAAATCCAGCCCTTGCTGCAGCTCGGCGTAGAGGCGGTCGGCGCTGGCCTGGTCCCCCAGGCGCAGGTGCGCGGCCTGAACCTGGGCGACGTTGCGGTAGCGCGCCAGGTTGCGCTGGTAGTAGGCCTCGGCGTCGGTGTCGCTGACCCGGGCGGCCCGCGCCCGCAGGCTGTCGGACTCATGGTGGAAGTCGCTGTAGAGGCCGATCTGGTGCAGGTAGCGCTGACGCACCAGGCGATCGCGCACCAGGGTGCGCAGGCCCTGGCGTTCTTCGGCGCTGAAGCCTTCCTGGCCGAGGCGGTACCAGAGGTGGTCACGCTGCACCCGAGCCTGGACCTGGCGCGCCAGGTAGCCGAGGTTGCCCTGCTGCAGTTCCACGCGGCCCTGGACGTTGTCGCCCTGGTAGAGGTCGAGCAGGTCGAGGCGCTGCTCGGCTTCACCGGGGAACTGCCAGCGGATCAGCTCGATACCTGCCGCTTCGCGGGCCTGGGCCGGGTCCAGTTGCAGGCTGTCCACCACCAGCATGCGAGAGGCGGGGGCCAGCACCTGGCGCAGGCGTTCCGCGCTGAGCGGCCGGGGCTGACGCAGATAGGGGCTGAGGTCTTCCTCGGCGCGACGGCCGAAGTACTGCTCCAGCAGGTTGCCGGCCTCGATCTCGACGCTGGCGTCGAGGTCGCGGCGGCTCTGCTCGTTCAACTGCGGCTCCAGCTCCCGTACCAGCAGGTGGTTCTCCACCAGCCCACGGCGCAACTGGCGCGGGTCGGTGTTGAACTTGACCCGGGTGAGCACCTGTTCCAGCAGGGCGATGCTGCGCCCGGGCAGGCGCTGGCCGTCGATACGCAGGTCCGGGGTGCTGGGCGTGGCCTGTACGCCGCCGAGCCAGGCGCCGAGCAGCAGCGCCAGGGCCCGGCGGCGCCAGGGGCGCTCAGAGGCTTTCACGGGCATTGAAGCTGCGCGCACCCTTGGTCAGCACGGTGACGGTCAGGGCGATGGACTCGGGAATCAGCTCGCGGGCGACCCGCAGCCGGGTGGCGTAACTGGTGTCGTAGAGCGGCTCGGGGTGGGCGTAGGCAACCTGGCCGGTCTGGGTCAGCAGCTCGCGGATGCTGCGGGCCGGGTCGTAGCGGCTGATGCGGTTGGCCACGGCGGTGGGGTCGTTGAGTTTCTCGCTGGTGTAGTGGTCGTCGACCCAGCCTTCCCAACTGGAGTGGCCGTTGGCCGAGGTGATCCACACATGGTGGGGCTGGGCCACGTCGCCGGTGGCGTGCAGGGCATAGCCGATGGTCTGCAGGGAAGGGGCGGCGCGGAACTGGTCGAACCAGTAGCCGGCGAGGTTATCGATGGGCTGGAAGGCGGCGGTCTGGAAGTCGCCGTAGTGCTCCTGCCAGTCGGACCGGCTGCCACGCCGGTAGTGGGCCTCGGTGGTGTCGAAGTCCTCGCGTTTCAGCTCGCGGTTGTACAGGTAGACCATGGCGTACCAGTCCACGTCGGCGGCGGTGCCGTCCACCTTGTGGTAGCGGTAGTCGTAGCCACCGTGGGGGTTGCCGTGGGCGTCACCCTGGCGACCGAGGTTGAGGAAGTGCCAGTAGGAGGTGTAGTTCACCAGCCCGGCGGCGGCGTTCCACACCGGGGCGTATTCGTAGCCGACCCACCAACCACCCAGGCGTGTGTCACGGAAGTCGTCCACGTCGTAGGCGGCCTGGCCGAGGATCTCGCCGGCCTTGGCCTCGCTGCCGGCGGCGCCGACGTAGAAGGCGTAGGCCCGGCGCATCTCCTCGGTGGCATAGGCGGAGTTCATGTACGCCAAGGCGTCCTTGACGATGTTCTTGTGGGTGGGCTGCGACCAGGCGTGGGCCTGGCCGGCAAAGGCGCACAGGGCAAGGCTGGCGACCAGGCGGGGGATCGGTCTCATCGGCAGTGCTCGGCAGGTGGATGGAACCCCCACTCATAGCCGACGGATGTTCCGCTTGCATGACAGCGCGGCCCGTCCATGGGACGGGCGTCTCAAACGGCCTCGAAACCCAACCTTGGTTGGGGTGGGCCCCTGGCCTAGCCAGGCCGCCAGGGCTACCTCGGCCGGGTGCTGCTGACCTTTCTCGCAGGTGCCCTCCAGTTCCTGGTGGGGTGCTGCCCGTCGGCATCCTGCCGAACGTCGTCTCGCAGTCGGTGGTAAGCCGGCGTCACGCTCAGCCCTCGGCGAGCTGGCGACGCAGTTCGGCCAGCACCGGGGAGCTGTCGGGCAGCACGCCACGCCAGAGCAGGAAGGCTTCGGCAGCCTGCTCCACCAGCATGCCGAGGCCGTCGAGGGTGCGCGCGGCACCGTGGCTGGCGGCCCAGCGGTTGAAGGCGGTCGGTTCCTTGCCATACATCATGTCGTAGCAGGCGGTGTGGCGCGGCTGAATGAGGCTGGGGGCGATGGGGGGCAGGTCACCGCCCAGGCTGGCGGAGGTGCCGTTGATGATCAGGTCCACCGGTTCTTCCAGCCAGTCGAAGCCGCTGGCGGACACCGGGCCGAGGTCGGCGAACAGGCGGGCGAGGGCTTCGGCCTTTTCCACGGTGCGGTTGGCGATCACCAGGGACGCCGGCTTTTCCGCCAGCAGCGGTTCGATCACCCCGCGCGCGGCCCCTCCGGCGCCCAGCAGGAGGATGCGCTTGCCGGCCAGGGACAGCCCGGCGTTGCGGGTGAGGTCGCGGACCAGCCCGGCGCCGTCGGTGTTGTCCCCGAGCAGGCGGCCGTCGTCGAGCTTCTTCAGGGTGTTCACCGCACCGGCGCGCTGGGCGCGGGCGCTGAGCTGGTCGGCCAGTTCGAAGGCCTGCTCCTTGAAGGGCACGGTGACGTTGCCGCCCAGGCCGGTGGCGAAGAAGGCGCGGGCGCAGCCGGTGAAGTCGTCCAGCGGGGCGAGGACCGCTTCGTAGCTCAGCGCCTGGCCGGTCTGTTCGGCGTAGAGGCGGTGGATGAGCGGCGATTTGCTGTGGCCGATGGGGTTGCCGAAGACGCAGTAGCGGTCCATGGGAAGTCCTTGGGGCAGGGCCAGGGCAGTTCGGGAACCCGCTCCGGCACGTCACGTAGGAAGGCCCGGCAGGGCGGGCCCGGATCAGCGGCGGAGTCTACACCGGTGAATGCGCTTGCCGGGCCTGTGCCAACGCGCCTCGCCGGGCGCGAGGGCGTCAGGGCTGGGTGGCCAGCCAGTCGCGGTCCTGGAGGAAGTACTCGGTGAGACGCGCTTCTTCGCTGCCCGGCTCGGGCTTCCAGTCATAGCCCCAGCGCACGTGGGGCGGCAGGGACATGAGGATGGATTCGGTACGCCCGCCGGACTGCAGGCCGAACAGGGTGCCGCGGTCGAACACCAGGTTGAATTCGACGTAGCGGCCGCGGCGGTAGGCCTGGAATTCACGCTGCTGTTCGGTGAAGGGGGTGTGGCGGCGGCGGCGGATGATCGGCAGGTAGGCCTCCAGGTAGGCATCGCCGATGGCGCGCATGAAGGCGAAGCTGGTGTCGAAGTCCCACTCGTTAAGGTCGTCGAAGAACAGGCCGCCGATGCCGCGGGGCTCGTTACGGTGCTTGAGGTGGAAGTAGCGGTCGCACCAGGCCTTGTAGCGTGGGTAGACGTCTTCGCCGAAGGGGGCGCAGGCGTCGCGGGCCACCTGGTGCCAGTGCACGCAGTCTTCCTCATGGCCGTAGTAGGGGGTGAGGTCGAAGCCGCCGCCGAACCACCAGACCGGGGCCTCGCCTTCCTTCTCGGCGATGAAGAACCGCACGTTGGCGTGGGAGGTGGGTACGTGGGGGTTTTCCGGGTGGATCACCAGGGACACGCCCATGGCCTGGAAGCCCCGGCCGGCAAGCTCCGGACGATGGGCGCTGGCCGAGGGCGGCAGGCTGGTGCCGAACACGTGGGAGAAGTTGACCCCGCCTTTTTCGATCAGCCCGCCGTTCTCGATCACGCGGGTACGACCACCGCCGCCGGCGGGGCGGTCCCAGGCATCCTCGAAGAAGCTGGCCTGGCCATCCTCGGCGGCGAGGGCGGTGCAGATGCGGTCTTGCAGATCGAGCAGGTAGGCCTTCACGGCCGCAATGTGTTCACTCACGTCGGATACACCTTGAGTCGGCTTGCGAGCGCCGCCGGACGGGGCTTGCGGGGAAAAAAGAGGGCGCAAGCATACCACCGCCGGGGGCGGGCGGTGGCTTGACGGCGATCAAGCGGAAGGCTTGGATGTGGGCCTTTCCCATCCAGGAGCCTGAACCATGCCCAGACGCATCCAGTTTTCCCGATACGGCGGTCCCGAGGTACTGGAACTGGCGGAGGTGGCACTGCCACAGCCCGGTCCGGGCGAGGTGAGGGTACGCAACCACGCCATCGGCCTGAATTTCATCGAGACCTACTACCGCAGCGGCCTTTACCCGGCACCGGACTTTCCGTCCGGGCTGGGCAGCGAGGGTGCAGGCGTGGTCGATGCGGTGGGCGAGGGCGTGGCACGGGTGAAGGTGGGCGACCGGGTGGGCTACGCCACGGGCCCGCTGGGCGCCTACGGGGAGTACCACGTGCTGCCCGAGGGACACATGGTGACGCTGCCGGATGCCATCGGCTTCGAACAGGCGGCGGCGGTGCTGCTGAAGGGGCTGACGGTGCAGTATCTGCTGCGCCAGACCCATGCGCTGGAGGCCGGCGAGACGGTGCTGTTCCACGCGGCCGCCGGCGGGGTCGGCTCCATCGCCTGCCAGTGGGCGAGGGCCGTGGGGGCCAAGCTGATCGGTGTCGCCGGCTCGGCGGAAAAAGCCGCGCGGGCCACGGCGCTGGGCGCCTGGGCGTGCATCGACAGCAGCCGCGAGGATGTGGTGCAGCGGGTGCTGGCGCTGACCGATGGGCAGAAGTGCCGGGTGGTGTACGACTCGGTGGGCAAAGACACCTGGGCGACCTCGCTGGAGTGCGTGGCGCCGCGCGGGCTGCTGGTGAGCTTCGGCAATGCGTCGGGGCCGGTCACCGGGGTCAACCTGGGGGTGCTGGCCCAGAAGGGCTCGCTGTTCGTCACCCGTCCGACCCTGGGCGGCTACGCGGACACGCCGGCACGCCTGCAGGCGATGGCGGACGAGCTGTTCGGGATGATCGCCAGCGGGGCGATCCGGGTGGAGATCGGCCAGCGCTATGCCCTGGCGGAGGTGGCACGGGCCCATGCCGACCTGGCGGGGCGCCGCACCCAGGGCTCCAGTGTGCTGCTGCCCTGAACGCATCAGCCCCGGACAGTGCCGGGGCTGTTTTCAGCTCAGAGGCCGGAGGCCGTCTTCAGGAGGGGCGGATCACCCGTCCGGTGGCCAGGTCACGGATGGTGCTGGGCTTGCGACGGCCTCCCAGGGCGCCGCCGAGCACGGCGTCCAGTTGGCCGGGGAAGTACTGCTGGACCCGCAGGCGCGACAGGGCGGCGGGCCGCCCGCCGGGGTTGGCGGAGGTGGAGACCAGCGGCCCGACTTCAGCGCACAGGGCGCGCACCAGGGGGTGGTCGGTGACGCGCAGGGCGACGCTGTCGTGCTGGCCGGTGATCCACTCGGGCAGCAGGCCCTGGTGGGGGACCAGCCAGGTGTTGGGACCCGGCCAGCTGGCGGTGAGCTGGTCGATCCAGGCGTCGGGCAGGCCGTCGAGGAGGAAGTCGAACTGCTGGATGTCGTCGGCCACCAGGATCAGGCCCTTTTCCACTGGCCGGTCCTTGAGCGCCAGCAAGCGGTAGACCGCGTCCGCATTCCACGGATCACAACCCAGGCCCCACACCGCTTCGGTGGGGTAGGCGATCACGCCACCTTCTCGGACGATCCGCGCCACGCGTTGAACCTGCCATTTGTTGACCATCGCCTGCTCCCGGAAAAACGATGGCGCGAGTGTACAGGGCTCACCCGCAGCGATGAACCCAGCGCCCCGCCTCGCAGGCGACACAGCCGTCGAGCTCCAGTTCGGTGAGGCTGGCCAGTACGCGGGGCAGGTCCCAGCCGCTGGCGTGGGCCAGGGCCTCGCTGCTGTAGGGGGCGGCCCGCAGCAGGTCCAGCAGCGGGTGCTGGCGGGGGGCTTCGATCGGCTTGGCAGTTGGGAGCGGTGCCACCTGCTGCCAGCCCCGCAGGGCTTCGAGGATGTGCTCGGTGGTCTCCACCAGCACGGCACCTTCGCGGATCAACTGGTGGCAACCCCGCGCCCCCGGATGGTGGATGGAGCCGGGCAGGGCGTAGACCTCGCGACCCTGTTCGGCGGCCAGCCGGGCGGTGATCAGCGAGCCGCTGGAGGGGCTGGCTTCCACCACCAGCACACCCAGGGACAGCCCGCTGATGATGCGGTTGCGGCGGGGGAAGTTGGCGGCGTGGGGCGGGCAGTCCAGGGGCAGTTCGGACACCAGGGCGCCGCCCCCGGCCAACAGGTCCCGGGCCAGCCCGGCATGGCGCCGGGGGTAGAGCCGCTGCAGGCCGGTGCCGAGCACGGCGATGGTCTTGCCACCGGCTTCCAGCGCGCCCTGGTGGGCGGCACCATCAATGCCCAGCGCAAGGCCGCTGGTGATGGTGAACCCTCCGCCAGCCAGGGTCCGGGCGAAGGCGTGGGCGTTGTCGAGCCCGGCGGCAGAGGCGCGGCGGCTGCCGACGATGGCCAGTTGCGGGGTCTCCAGCAGGCCGGGGTCGCCTTGGAGGAAGAGCAATGGCGGGGCGTCCGGCAGTTCGGCGAGCAGGGCGGGGTAGCGCGGATCGTCCCAGGTGATCAGGTGGCAGTCCGACCCTTCCAGCCAGGACAGGGCGCTGGCAGCCCGCTCGCGGATGGCGGCATCCCGGCGTGGGCCGGCGCAGGCTTCCGGCAGGCCGAGGGACCGCCAGGCGGCAGCCGGGGCGCTGAGCGCGGCAGAGGCACTGGCGAAGGCTTCGATCAGGGTGTGGAAACGGCGAGGGCCGACTTCGGGGAGGCTGTGCAGGCGGAGCCGGGCTTCCAACTCGGCGGGGGAGAGGGCGGGCGGCATGGGGTTCGTCCTTGACCGGTGCCGCATGACGCGGCTGGCCGCCCTGTATACAACAAACCCCCGCTAGGCGGGGGCTGATTGGCACTACGGATTTTGTACCTTGTCCATCACCGCCAGTTGGCGACTCGCGGCCAGGACCAGGCCGTAGCTGAGCTTGTCGTAGGTGCGGAACACCATCAGCAGGCCGGCACGCTCGTCGGGGATCTTCACCATCTCGCCGGTGACCCGGTCACGGACGGTTTCGCCGGTCTTGTAGACCGCCAGCACGTTGCCCTCGATCAAGCCATCACGCTTGCCCTTGTTCAGGGTGACCACGTCGAACTGGCCGATCTGGTTCACACCACGCGGCACGTCGAGGATCACGCCCTTGATGTCTCCGGCCGGTGCGCTGGGCATGAAGGTGGAGGTGATAGCGCGTTCCTCAGTGGGGAACAGGCGGTCGCCCAGACGGACTTCCTGGGTGGAGCGGGTCAGGTTGAGGGTGGCAACATCGCCTTCCTCGGCCACCACGTCACCACCACCGATGTCATCGGCGTTGATGCCGAGGAATTCCTGGGTCTTGGGATCCAGGTAGGTCTTGCCCTGGCGGAAGATGCCGTAGGTGGGGTTGGCCACATCGAACTTGCCACGGGCATAGACGCGGTCACCCGCACCGCTCACCACGCGCTCGGCATTACCGGCGACAATGTAGGGCGCGCCCTGGAACTGCTCAGGGGTATCGACGATGCGGTTCGACAACAGGAAGCTGTTGATCGCCTCCAGCGGAATGGTCGGAATCGCCTCGGCCATCGGCGTGCTGCGCACCTGGGGTGACAGCTTGATGGTGCCGCGGGACGCGCCGCGATCCAGCACCAGCCGCGGCTGGCCATCGACATACACCAGACTCAGGGTGTCGCCGGGGTAGATGAGGTGCGGGTTCTGGATCTGCGGATTGGCGTGCCAGATTTCCGGCCACTTCCAGGGTTCGCTGAGGAACTTGCCGGAGATGTCCCAGAGTGTGTCGCCACGGACCACCGTATAGCGTTCCGGATGGCCGTCCTTGAGCTCCACCGCAGCCTGTGCCAGCCCGTTGGCAGCCAGGAGCAGCAGGGCGAGTAGTGATTTCCTCATGCGGTGAATCCCTTTATTATGTGCGTTCACGCGAAACAGCCTGAAAGCCGCCCCAACCGGGCTTTTCAGGCGTTTTTCAATGCTGCTCATCATCTTAGCAGCGGATTTTGACTTTATTCCACAAGTGCATCACAAACCCATATGGCGATCCTGAACATCCTCGAATTCCCTGATCCGCGCCTGCGCACCATCGCCAAACCGGTGGAGGTGGTGGATGACGCGCTGCGCCAGTTGATCGACGACATGTTCGAGACCATGTACGAAGCCCCCGGCATCGGCCTGGCGGCGACCCAGGTGAATGTGCACAAGCGCGTGGTGGTGATGGACCTGTCGGAAGACAAGTCCGAGCCGATGGTCTTCATCAATCCCGAGTTCGAGTCCCTGACCGACCAGATGGACCAGTATCAGGAAGGCTGTCTCTCGGTGCCCGGCTTCTACGAGAACGTCGACCGTCCGCAGAAGGTGAAGATCAAGGCCCTGGACCGCGACGGCCAACCGTTCGAGATGATTGCCGAAGGCCTGCTGGCGGTCTGCATCCAGCACGAATGCGACCACCTCAACGGCAAGCTCTTCGTCGACTACCTCTCCAGCCTCAAGCGCGACCGGATCAAGAAGAAGCTGGAAAAGCAGCACCGCCAGCAGGCTTGACCCCCGAACCCCAAAGGCTTGCTCCGGCAAGCCTTTTTCTTTTTGTAGAGTGAGCCCCGCATGACCCAAGCCCTGCGCCTCGTCTTCGCCGGCACCCCGGAGTTCGCCGCCGAACACCTCAAGGCCCTGCTCGACACCCCTCACCAGATCGTTGCCGTGTACACCCAGCCCGACCGCCCTGCCGGCCGCGGCCAGAAGCTCATGCCCAGCCCGGTCAAGCAGCTTGCCTTGCAGCACGGCCTCCCGGTCCTGCAGCCGCCGACCCTGCGCGACCCTGCCGCCCAGGAAGAACTGCGCGCCCTGGCCCCGGACCTGATGGTGGTGGTGGCCTACGGCCTGATCCTGCCCCAGGTGGTGCTGGACATCCCGCGCCTCGGCTGCATCAACAGCCATGCCTCGCTGCTGCCGCGCTGGCGGGGTGCCGCGCCGATCCAGCGGGCGGTGCAGGCAGGCGACGCCGAGAGCGGCGTCACCGTGATGCAGATGGAGGCGGGCCTCGACACCGGCCCCATGCTGCTCAAGGTCACCACCCCGATCACCGCCGGCGACACCGGCGGCAGCCTGCATGACCGCCTCGCCCAGCTCGGCCCCCAGGCCGTGGTCCAGGCCATCGCCGGTCTTGCCGCCGGCACGCTGCAGGGCGAGGTGCAGGACGACGCCCTCGCCACCTACGCCCACAAGCTCAACAAGGACGAGGCGCGGATCGACTGGAACCGCCCGGCCGACGAACTGGAGCGCCTGGTGCGCGCCTTCAACCCCTGGCCCATCTGCCACAGCACCCTCGACGGCCAGCCGCTGAAGGTGCTCGCTGCCGAGCCAGCCGAAGGCCGCGGCCGACCCGGCCAGATCCTCGACGCCAGCAAGGACGGCCTCACCGTGGCCTGTGGCGAAGGCGCCCTGCGCCTGACCCGCCTGCAACTGCCCGGCGGCAAGCCCCTGGCCTTCACCGATCTCTACAACAGCCGCCGCGAGCAGTTCGCCCCCGGCCTGGTGCTCGGCGCATGAGCCCGCGCCTCGCAGCCGCCCGCGCCCTGGCGGCCGTGCTCAACGGCAAGGCCTCCCTCGGCGGCAGTCTGCCTGCCCAGTTGGACAAGGTGGACCCGCGCGACCGCGGCCTCGCCCAGGACCTCGCCTTCGGCGCCGCCCGCTGGCAACCCCGTCTGTCGGCCCTGGCCGAGCGCCTGCTGCAGAAGCCGTTCAAGACCGCCGACCGTGACGTCGAAGCCCTCTTGCTGGTGGGCCTCTACCAGCTGTTCCACACCCGCATCCCGCCCCACGCGGCCATCGGCGAAACCGTTGGCTGTGCCGACAAGCTGAAGAAGCCCTGGGCCAAGGGCCTGCTCAACGCCGTGCTGCGCAATGCCCAGCGCCAGGGCGAGGCGACCTTCGCCGAACTGGAGCGCGACCCCATGGTGCGTACCGCCCACCCACGCTGGCTGCAGAAGGCCCTGAAGGCCGCCTGGCCGGAACAGTGGGAAGCCGTCTGCGCGGCCAACAATGCCCACCCGCCGCTGATCCTGCGGGTCAACCGCCGTCACGGCGACCGCGATGCCTACCTCGCCGAACTGCGCCAGGCGGGGATCGAAGCCGAACCCTGCCCCTTCAGCCGCGACGGCATCCGTCTGGCCGAAGCCTGCGACGTCACCGGCTTGCCGGGCTTTTTCGAAGGGCGCGTCAGCGTCCAGGACGAAGCCGCGCAACTGGCCGCCGACCTGCTGGAACTGGCACCCGGCCAGCGCGTTCTGGACGCCTGCTGTGCCCCCGGGGGCAAGACCTGCCATTTGATGGAGGCCGAACCCGGCCTGGCTCATGTAGTTGGCGTGGATCTGGAAGAGAGCCGCCTGGTGCGCGTGCGCGAAAACCTGGCGCGCCTGGGCCTGGAGGCTCAACTGATCGCCGCCGATGGCCGCGACACCGCGAGCTGGTGGGACGGCACGCCGTTCCAGCGCATCCTGCTCGACGCCCCGTGCTCGGCCACCGGCGTGATCCGTCGCCACCCCGACATCAAGCTGACCCGCAAGGCCGAGGACATCGCCCCCCTGGCCAGCCTGCAGGGCGAACTGCTGGACGCCCTCTGGCCCACGCTCGAGGTCGGCGGCATCCTGCTCTACGCCACCTGCTCGGCGCTGCCGGCGGAAAACAGCGAGAACATCGCCGCCTTCCTCGCCCGCACCCCTGGCGCACGGGAGCTGGACATCGCCGGCGGGTTCGGCATCAAGCAACCCCATGGACGCCAACTGCTGGCCCGGGAAGACGGCCATGACGGCTTCTACTATGCCAAGCTGATGAAGATCGCCGCGTCTCCCCGCGGCTAACGGAGCAATCAGTGAAGATCATCATTCTCGGAGCCGGCCAGGTCGGCGGCACCCTTGCAGAACACCTGTCCGGCGAAGCCAACGACATCACCGTGGTCGACACCGACGGCGACCGCCTGCGCGACCTCGGCGACCGGCTCGATATCCGCACCGTTCAGGGCAAGGGCTCGTTTCCCACCGTGCTGCGCCAGGCCGGTGCCGACGACGCCGACATGCTGGTGGCGGTGACCAACAGCGACGAGGTGAACATGGTCGCCTGCCAGGTGGCCTACACCCTGTTCCACACCCCCACCAAGATCGCCCGCGTGCGCGAGTCGGCCTACCTGACCCGCGAGGCGCTGTTCGACAACGAGGCCATCCCGGTCGACGTGCTGATCAGCCCCGAGCAGGTGGTCACCAACTACATCAAGCGCCTGATCGAGTACCCCGGCGCCCTGCAGGTGATCGACTTCGCCGAGGGCAAGGCCCAGTTGGTGGGCGTCCGTGCCTACTACGGCGGCCCGCTGGTGGGGCAGGAGCTGCGCCAGATCCGCGAGCACATGCCCAGTGTCGACACCCGCGTGGCGGCCATCTTCCGCCGCAACCGGCCGATCATCCCCAAGGGCGATACCGTGATCGAAGCGGACGATGAGGTGTTCTTCATCGCCGCCAAGGCTCACATCCGCGCGGTGATGAGTGAGCTGCGCCGCCTGGAGGACAGCTACAAGCGTGTGGTCATCGCCGGCGGCGGCAACATCGGCGAGCGCCTGGCCGAGGCCATCGAGAGCCGCTACCAGGTGAAGATCATCGAGATGAACCCGGCCCGCTGCCGCTACCTGTCGGACACCCTCGACAGCACCGTGGTGCTGCAGGGCAGCGCCTCGGACCGCGACCTGCTGGTGGAAGAGAACATCAACGATGCCGACATCTTCCTGGCCCTGACCAACGACGACGAGGCCAACATCATGTCCTCGCTGCTGGCCAAGCGGCTCGGCGCGCGCAAGGTGATGACCCTCATCAACAACCCCGCCTACGTGGACCTGGTGCAGGGCGGCGAGATCGACATCGCCCTGAGCCCCCAGCTCGCCACCATCGGCACCCTGCTCACCCACGTGCGCCGGGGCGACATCGTCAGCGTGCACTCCCTGCGCCGGGGCGCGGCCGAAGCCATCGAGGCCATCGCCCACGGCGACACCAAGTCGAGCAAGGTGGTGGGCAAGATGATCGAGGACATCGCCCTGCCACCGGGCACCACCATCGGCGCGGTGATCCGTGACGACGAGGTGCTGATCGCCCACGACGACACGGTGATCGAGTCCGGCGACCACGTGATCCTCTTTCTCGTGGACAAGAAGTACATCCGCGACGTGGAGCGGCTGTTCCAGGTCGGCCTGACCTTCTTCTGACGCCGCCAACCGGGCGCGCGCGGTATCCAGATACCGGCCGCCCGGTTTTCAGCCATTTCCTACATCCCCGCCCAGCGAGGCGACGGTAGGGTTCGGACCCTCCCGTTCCGAGGGCCCGCCATGTCCCGCTTCGAATCCCTCCTGCCACTGCGCCAGCCCACCTTGCCGGCCCACCAGGTGCCGGGCCGAGCCCAACGCCACGCGGTGATCCGCCGGATTCTCGGCGTGCTGCTGATGCTGTTCAGCTGCACTCAGTTGCCTCCCCTGCTCATCGACCTGTACTACGGCGAGGGTGCCTGGCGGGGCTTCCTCCTGGCGCTGCTGATCACCCTCGGCATCGGCGGGCTCATCTGGCTGCCGGTACGCGGCGCCAGCGGAGACCTGAAGATCCGCGACGGCTACCTGATCACCGCACTGTTCTGGACCGTGCTCGGCACCTTCGGTTGCATCCCCTTCCTGCTCATCGACACGCCACGCATGGGCCTGGTGGACGCACTGTTCGAGTCCGTCTCGGGCATCAGCACCACCGGGGCCACTGTGCTCACCGGCCTCGACCGGTTGCCCAAGGCAGTCCTCTACTACCGCCAGCAGCTGCAGTGGTTCGGCGGGATGGGGATCATCGTCCTGGCGGTGGCGATCATGCCCATGCTCGGCATCGGCGGCATGCAGCTGTACCGCGCCGAAATGCCCGGCCCGCTGAAGGAGCAGAAGCTCTCACCGCGCATCGCGGAAACCGCGCGCGCCCTGTGGCTGATCTACTGCGGCCTGACCCTGGCCTGCGCGCTGGCCTACTGGGCAGCCGGGATGAGCCTGTTCGACGCCATCTGCCACAGCTTCTCAACCATCGCCATTGGCGGCTTCTCCACCCACGACGCCAGCATCGGCTACTTCGACAGCCCGTTGGTGGAGACCGTCTGCATGTTCTTCCTGGTGGTCTCGGGGGTGAACTTCGGCCTGCACTTCATCGCCTTTCGACAGCGCAGCCTGCGCCACTACCTGCGCGACGCGGAATGCTGCGCCTACCTGTTGCTGCTGCTGGGCACCTTCGCGGTCTGTGCCACCACGCTCATCGTCCACCAGCACTACGAGACGCCACTGCAGTCGATCCGCTATGCCGCCTTCATGGTGGTCTCGGTGGCCACCACTACCGGCTTCGGCCTGGCGGACTTCAGCACCTGGCCGACCCTGCTGCCGCACCTGCTGCTCTACACCACATTCATCGGCGCCTGTGCCGGCTCCACAGGCGGCGGCATGAAGGTGATGCGCATCCTGCTGGTGTTGCGCCAGGGGGTGCGGGAGTTCCAGCGGCTGCTCCACCCCAACGGGGTGTTCACCCTCAAGCTGGGGCGCCGCCAGATTCCCGAGCGGGTGGTGGAGTCGGTCTGGGCCTTCTGCTCCATCTACCTGATGACCTTCGTGGTGCTGCTCCTGCTGCTCATGGCCATGGGACTGGACCAGCTCACTGCCTTCTCCACCCTGGCCTCCTGCATGAACAACCTGGGCCCGGCCCTGGGCGAGGCAGCGACGCACTACGGCAACCTGCCCGATGGCGCCAAGCTGGTGCTGAGCCTGGCCATGGTGCTGGGGAGGCTGGAGGTGTTCTCCCTGCTGATCCTGCTCAGCCCGGCCTTCTGGCGGTTCTGAGCCTTGGGGTTGGGCGCTCGCGTCGATCAGGGTAGGGTGAGCGCCTCGACAACCCGGGGACAGGACCATGATCGACTCACTGGAGAAGATGCTCGCCAAAGGCGTGGACAACGCACTGCTGCGCTTCGGCCTCGGCAAGGGCTACCTCGATCAGGGTGATGCGACGGCAGCAGCGCTGCACCTGCAACGCTGCATCGAGCATGACCCGGCCTACTCGGCCGCCTGGAAGCTGCTGGGCAAGGCACTGGAAAGCACCGGCGACACCGAAGGTGCTCGCCAGGCCTGGGAGCAGGGTCTGAGCGCCGCGCAGGCCAAGGGCGACAAGCAGGCGGAGAAGGAGATGGGGGTGTTCCTCAAGCGCCTCGCCCGTCGCCAGGGAGGGCAGTGACATGACGCGCACCTTGCTCGCCCTGGGAGTCGCGGTGTTCGCGTTGAACAGCGTCGCCGCCCAACCGGCGCCGCCCTACCAGGTCGACTCGATCAAGCCACCGATACTGGAAGCCCCGCCTTCGGCCGAACCGGCCCTGACCGAAGCCTGCCGCGCCTGGAAACTGGACGCGCGTAGCGCCAGCCGCTTCTTTAGCCTGGCCGAGCTGCTGGATGGCGTGGTGCTGCACCACGCGTTCTCCTGGGTGCCCTGCAGCATCGAGGGGCGCCTGCATGACGGCCGCGGCCAGGTGTGGAACTTCCGCATCAACGGCGGCGCCACGGCAACGACCTGGCGAGGCGAGGGACCGACCCGGGAGGAGTATCGCTGGGGCTGCCGCCGTCAGGCGTGCGAACCGCTGGTGCTGCTGACAGTGGACGAGGAAGGCTAGGGGGGATTTCTGAGAACGGCCGGAAGCGGATCAGGACTCGACGAAGCGCAGGCCGACGCCCTCGGCGTCCACCCGCATGATCTCCATCTGCAGGATCGGCGCTTCGAAGGGCAGGTCCTGCACCTGACCGGTGAGGATGGTACCCACCGGCAGGGCCACCAGGTCCGGGTGGCGGACGTACACGCCGCCGTCCGACAGGTCGCGGGTGTGGGCGAAAAGGTCCCCGAAGCTCTCGTGGCTGATCTTGATCCGGCACTTCATCGGCGTACGGGGATGCTGGCGCTGGTTGGAGGACATCGCGACACACCTTGGATTCGTCTGAGCGGTTTTTTAGCCTAAATCCGTCGACTCGCCCAGCAAAAGGCTCAAAAAAGGCGCCGAAGCGCCTTTTCTCAATACCAGCGGGCTTCGCCCTCGGGGCGCTTCTTGAAGCGCTTCATGCTCCACATGTACTGGGTCGGGTAGGTGCGCACGTAGCGCTCCACCACGGCGCTCATCGCCGCCACACCTTCTTCCACGTTGTCGCTGTACATCCCCTCCGGCGCAGCCTCGAGGATGACCTTGAAGCCAGAGCCATCCGGCAGGCGCAACGCATGCAGGAACACTCCGCGTGCCTTGCCGCCGGCGAGCATGCCGGGGACGAACTTGCTGGTCAGCGCCAGCGTGCCGAGGAAGGGCACGAACACGCCGGCGGACAGGCTCGGCTCCGGGTCGGCCGGAATGCCCACCGCGCCGCCCCGGCGCACTTCCTTGATGACGCTGAGGATGCCTTCCTTGGTGGACGGCGCGACACGGTTGCCGAGCTGCACGCGCTGCTTCTGCAGCAGCTCGTCCACGGCCTTCAGCTTCGGCGGGCGGTAGAAGATGATCGGTTTGCACTGGGCACAGTAGAAGTGGTTCAGCACCTCCCAGTTGCCCAGGTGGCTGGTGATGCCCACCACGCCCTTGCCGCTGGCCAGGGCCTCGTGCAGCACCTCCAGACCTTCCACCTCGCGCACCAGGCCGATGGATTTCTCCGCCGGCCAGATCCAGGCGCAGGCGCTTTCGGTGAGGGTGCGGCCGATGTCCATCAGGCTCTGGCCGACGCGCTGGTCGAGCTCGGCCGGGGACAGTTCCGGGAAGCACTTGGCGAGGTTGATCCGCGTGACCTCGCGGGAGCGGTTAGGCAGCTTCCACATCAGCCAGCCGATTGCCGCACCCACGACTTGTACCGCCCGCCAGGGCAGCAGGGCGAAGAGGCGCAGGAAGCCGACCACGAGGGCGCCTTTGAGCTTGTCCACAGGCAACTCCAGGGCAAGGAAAAGCGCGCATTCTACCGTGACGCGCGTTCAGGTGCGGGACGGGCCGTCAGCCCGCCAGGTGCGGATGCCGGTCGCAGTCGAGGGTGTGGTCCATCACCATGCCGGTGGCCTGCATGAAGGCGTAGCAGATGGTCGGCCCGACGAAGGTGAAGCCCAGCTTGCGCAGTGCCTTGCTCATCGCCTCGGCCTCGGTCGTCACCGCCGGCACCTCACTGCGATCGGCGAAGCGGTTGATCCGGGGGGTGCCGCCGACGAAGGACCAGAGCAGGTCAGACGGACTCTCCAGTCGCAGCCAGGCCTGGGCGTTCTGCCGGGCCGCACGCAGCTTGGCGCGGTTGCGGATGATGCCCGGGTCCTGCATGCGCACCTCGATTTCCTCGTCGGTCATCTGCGCCAGGCGCTGTGGGTCGAAACCGAACAGCACCTCGCGGTAACGGGCACGCTTCTTCAGCACCGTGATCCACGACAGGCCGGCCTGGAAACCTTCCAGCAGGAGCATCTCGAACAGTGCTCCGGCATCCCGCTGGGGCACGCCCCATTCCTGGTCGTGGTAGGCGATGTAGAGGGGGTCTTCGTTGCACCAGAAGCAGCGTGGCATAAGGCTTTCCATGCGGTTGCGGCGGGTCGGATCGGGTATACTCGCGCCCTTTCAGTCGAATACCCAGCACAGGTGAAATTCGTGAGCCAGACTACGCCCGCCGTGCGCACCTTCCAAGACCTGATCCTCGCCCTGCAGCAGTACTGGGCCGAGCAGGGCTGCGTGGTGCTCCAGCCCTACGACATGGAAGTGGGCGCCGGTACCTTCCACACCGCCACCTTCCTCCGCGCCATCGGCCCGGAAACCTGGAACGCCGCCTACGTGCAGCCCTCGCGCCGTCCCACTGACGGCCGCTACGGCGAGAACCCCAACCGCCTGCAGCACTACTACCAGTTCCAGGTGGTCCTCAAGCCCAACCCTGAGAACTTCCAGGAGCTGTACCTGGGCTCCCTGAAGGCCATCGGCATCGACCCGCTGGTACACGACATCCGCTTCGTCGAGGACAACTGGGAGTCCCCCACCCTCGGCGCCTGGGGCCTGGGCTGGGAAATCTGGCTGAACGGCATGGAAGTCACCCAGTTCACCTACTTCCAGCAGGTCGGCGGCATCGAGTGCTACCCGGTGACCGGCGAGATCACCTATGGCCTGGAGCGCCTGGCCATGTACCTGCAAGGCGTGGACTCGGTCTATGACCTGGTGTGGACCGACGGCCCCTTCGGCGTGGTTACCTATGGCGATGTGTTCCACCAGAACGAGGTGGAACAGTCGACCTTCAACTTCGAGCACGCCAACGTGCCGAAGCTGTTCGAACTCTTCGACTTCTACGAGAGCGAGGCCAACCGCCTGATCGAGCTGCAGCTGCCGCTGCCGACCTACGAGATGGTCCTCAAGGCCTCCCACACCTTCAACCTGCTGGATGCACGCCGCGCCATCTCCGTGACCGAGCGCCAGCGCTACATCCTGCGCGTGCGCACCCTGGCCCGCGCCGTGGCCCAGAGCTACCTGCAGGCGCGCGCGCGCCTGGGCTTCCCCATGGCGACCCCCGAACTGCGTGACGAAGTACTGGCCAAGCTGGAGGCGGCAGAATGAGTGCACAAGATTTCCTCGTCGAACTGGGCACCGAAGAGCTGCCGCCCAAGGCCCTCAAGTCCCTGGGTGACGCCTTCCTCGCCGGCATCCTCGGCGGCCTCAAGACGGCCGGCCTGAGCCACGGCGCCGCCCGCGTCTACGCGGCGCCGCGCCGCCTGGCGGTGCTGGTCGAGCAACTGGCCACCCAGCAGCCCGACCGCAGCGTCAACCTCGACGGCCCGCCGCTGCAGGCCGCCTTCGACGCCGCCGGCAACCCGACCCAGGCCGCCCTCGGCTTCGCCAAGAAGTGCGGCGTCGACCTGGCCCAGATCGACACCAGCGGGCCGAAGCTGAAGTTCAGCCAGACCATTCCCGGCCAACCCGCCAAGGGCCTGCTGGCTGGCATCGTCGAGGCCTCCCTGGCCGCCCTGCCGATTCCCAAGCGCATGCGCTGGGCTGCTCGCCGCGAAGAGTTCGTGCGCCCGACCCAGTGGCTGGTGATGCTCTTCGGCGATGACGTGGTGGACTGCGAGATCCTCGCCCAGAAGGCGGGCCGCGAGTCCCGTGGCCACCGCTTCCACAACCCCGCGAACATCCGCATCAGCAAGCCCTCCAGCTACCTGGAAGACCTGCGCGCCGCCTATGTACTGGCCGACTTCGCCGAGCGCCGCGAGCTGATCGCCAAGCGCGTCGACCAGTTGGCTGCCGAGCAGAAGGGCAGCGCCGTGGTTCCGGCGGACCTGCTGGACGAGGTGACGGCGCTGGTCGAGTGGCCGGTGCCGCTGGTGTGCTCGTTCGAGGAGCGCTTCCTCGAGGTGCCCCAGGAAGCCCTGATCACCACCATGCAGGACAACCAGAAGTACTTCTGCCTGCTGGATGCCAACGGCAAGCTGCTGCCGCGCTTCATCACCGTGGCCAACGTCGAGAGCAAGGACCCGGCACAGATCATCTCGGGCAACGAGAAGGTCGTGCGTCCGCGCCTGACCGACGCAGAATTCTTCTTCAAGCAGGACAAGAAGCAGAAGCTGGAAACCTTCAACGAGCGCCTGAAGAATGTGGTGTTCCAGGCCCAGCTTGGCACCGTGTACGAGAAGGCAGAGCGCGTTTCCGCACTGGCCGCCCACATCGCCGAGCGCGTCGGCGCCGACCCGGTGAAAGCCGCCCGTGCCGGCATCCTCGCCAAGTGCGACCTGGCCACCGAGATGGTCGGCGAGTTCCCGGAAATGCAGGGCATCGCCGGCTACTACTACGCCTTGAACGACGGTGAAGCGGACGACGTCGCCCACGCCCTGAACGAGCAGTACATGCCGCGCGGTGCCGGCGCCGAGCTGCCGCAGACCCTGACCGGTGCTGCGCTGGCGGTGGCCGACAAGCTGGACACCCTGGTGGGCATCTTCGGCATCGGCATGCTGCCCACCGGCAGCAAGGACCCCTTCGCCCTGCGTCGCCAGGCCCTCGGCGTGCTGCGCATCCTGATCGAGAAGAAGCTGGACCTGGACCTGAACGATGCCGTCGGCTTCGCCATCGCCCAGTACGGCGACAAGGTGAAAGCGGACGGCCTGGCCAACCAGGTGCTGGACTTCATCTTCGACCGCCTGCGCGCCCGCTACGAAGACGAGGGCGTGGATGTGGCGGTGTACCTCTCCGTCCGCGCCCTCAAGCCGACCTCGGCCCTTGATTTCGACCAGCGCGTGCAAGCCGTGCAGGCCTTCCGCGCCCTGCCGGAAGCCGCTGCCCTGGCCGCCGCCAACAAGCGCGTGTCCAACCTGCTGGGCAAGGCCGAAGGCGAAGTGCCGGCTGCGGTCGACAGCGCCCTGCTGCAGGAAGACGCCGAGAAGGCCCTTGCCGCGGCCGTGGCAGAGGCCGAGCGCGCGGTAGCCCCCATGGCAGCCGCCCGTTGCTACAGCGAAGCCCTGGGCCGCCTGGCGAGCCTGCGCGAGCCGGTGGATGCGTTCTTCGAAGCGGTGATGGTCAACGTCGATGACGCGGCGGTCCGTGCGAACCGCTACGCCCTGCTGGCGAAGCTGCGCGGCCTGTTCCTCGGCGCCGCCGACATCTCCGTTCTCGGCTGAAGGCTGAGCCAACCGCAGGCGCCAAGCCTGCGGTTGGGCGCCAGGACACACCATGAAACTGCTCATCCTCGACCGCGACGGCGTCATCAATCACGACTCCGACGCCTACATCAAAAGCCTCGACGAATGGGTGCCGATCCCGGGCGCCATCGAGGCCATTGCGCGCCTCTCGCATGCGGGCTGGACCGTGGCCGTGGCCACCAACCAGTCGGGCATCGCGCGCGGCTACTACCCCGTTGAAACCCTTGGCGCCATGCATGCGCGGTTGCGTGAACTGGTGGCAGGGCAGGGCGGTAACGTCGGCCTGATCATCCATTGCCCCCATGGGCCCGACGACGGCTGCGACTGCCGCAAACCCAAGCCGGGCATGCTGTTGCAGATTGCCGAATACTACGACGTGCCACTGAGCGGCATCTGGTTCGTCGGCGACAGCAGCGGTGACCTGGAAGCAGCCAGGGCCGTCGATTGTCAGCCTGTGCTGGTTAGAACCGGCAAGGGCGAGCGGACCCTGGCCAAAGGCGTGCCCGGGGACGTGCTCGTATTCGACGACCTGGCGGCCGTCGCCAACCATCTTCTCAGTTAGCCAAGGCAAGGAACCATGACGACAGTGCAGGCCATCAGAACCGTCCTCTTCTACCTGCTGCTGTCGTCCAGTGCCTTCGTGTGGGGCACGATCAGCTTCTTCGTCGCCCCCTTCCTGCCATTCCGCGCACGCTACCGTTTCGTGATCTGGCGCTGGTGCCGCTTCGCGGTCTGGCTGGCCAAGGTGGTGGCAGGTGTCGACTTCCGCGTTGGGGGGAGGGAAAACATCCCAAAGACGCCCTGCGTGATCCTCTCCAAGCACCAGAGCACCTGGGAGACTTTCTTCCTCTCCGGCTTCTTCGAACCCCTCAGCCAGGTGGTGAAGCGCGAGCTGCTCTACGTGCCGTTCTTCGGCTGGGCAATGGCCCTGCTGCGCCCCATCGCCATTGACCGCAGCAACCCCAAGGCGGCACTCAAGCAACTGGCCAGCCAGGGCGACGAGCGCCTGCGTCAAGGCGCCTGGGTGCTGGTGTTCCCGGAAGGGACGCGGGTTCCGGTTGGGCAGATGGGCAAGTTCTCCCGCGGCGGGACTGCACTGGCGGTGAACGCAGGCCTGCCTGTGTTGCCAGTGGCACACAATGCCGGGCTGTTCTGGCCCAAGGTGGGCTGGGCCAAGTACCCCGGCACCATCCAGGTGGAGATCGGTCCGGCCATGTACGCGGAAGGGGAGGGTCCTCGTGCCATCGCCGAGCTGAATGACCGCGCTTATGCCTGGGTCGAACAGGCCCAACAACGGATCGAAGGCACCGCAACCCAGCCTGTCGAAACAGCAGACTCAACACCAGCCTGATTCTGTTGAAAAGCTGTGGATAAAAATTCCGGCTGCGTATTGTTTTCTGCCTGAGGCCCTCGTCAGCCGGGCCTCATAGCCTTTCCCTAGAAAACCGGCGATTGGTGCATAAGCTGATTGCCCGGACGGGATTCAGCGCTTCAGGTAGCGCGACTCCAACGCATTGAAGCAACGCACCAGGCGATCCCGATGCACACCGGGAAACGCCTTCTCGAACTGCACCATCAGCACACCGACCTTTACCCTGCCGCTGCGTAACTGATGCTCCAGATAGCCCATGAGCACGTCATCGCTGACGGACTTCTCCTCCGGCGTGTCGTGGATTTCCTGCATGACGCGCGCTCCTTTTCGATTCCCAATAAAAAG